>JBDSSY010000292.1:0-10416 GCA_039928585.1 Gemmatimonadaceae bacterium
TGGTCACGCGACCGGTCGCGGTGTCTCTGTGCGTGACGTCGAGAGTAAGCTCGTAGCGGACGCTCCGGATGCGGCTCGCTCGGTAGTCGGCGAGCTGGCGGGAGACGCCGGGAGTGGTGAGGGAGTCGGCGGGGGCGACGAGGGCGGCGAGGGCGAGCGCGAGGGCAGGGAGCATGAGTGAAAGTACGAGGAACTCCTGCGAACCGCTGCCTAATGACGAGACCTCCTGTGTGCGGCAATTACGCCGGATGCGCCGCCGCCAGCGTCAGCCGATGTAGGTCTACCAGTGCGTCTTCAGTCAGCTGACCACCCACATACCCACCGGCGAGCACGAACGCGACAGGCAGACTGTGCTCTCGACACCACTCGAACACCATCCTCTCCCGCTCGGCCAGCACTTCTCTCGTGATTCCCGGCAGCCCACCCGTCCTGCATCCCTCGAACGGATCCATCCCTGCGTTGTAGAGGCACAGTCCGAACGGTGGTCCCAGCTTCGCGACGACGTTCAGGCTCGCGCGGATCTCATCGAGATAGTCGACAGCGTTGGCGACAACCTTCAGCGACGCTCGCCTGCTGCTCTCGTAGCTGTCGTAACTACTCACCGACGTGTCCAGGTGCCAGATGCGCTCGTCGTCGCCGATGATTGACGTCGTGCCGCCTCCGCAGTGCGCGTCGAGGTCGAGGATCAGCACCGATTCGGCGCCCGCGTCGAGCGCGCACTTCGCCGCGATCGCCAGTCCGTTGAACGTGCAGTAGCCGTCACCTCTCTCGCGTCGGGCGTGATGCAGCCCGCTGGAGAGCGATCCGGAAACCGCGTGTTCGAGCGCGTCCAATGCGGCGGCAACGACACCGCCGTTCGACGCGAGCACCATCGACCAGAGACCGTCATCCCAGGCGAAGCCCTGCGACTCGGCAAGGTCTCTCGGGACGCCCGTCTGCACCGCCTCGACGTACCTGACGTCGTGCACCGTTGCGACTTGCGTCACAGTGAGCGGTTGTGGCACCACGAGATCGATGTTGTGGATGGGAGTGAGGCTCAACGATGCGGCGAGCCACTCCGCTTTGCGTGTCGTGTCGAACGCATGGGCGGATGCGACGTAGTCCGGTCCATAGAAAACGTTCATCGTGTGTGCTCTGCGAACGAAGTGGCGTGCTCTGCAAAGATATCTGGGTCTTTGATCTCAAGACGAGCGAGAGCTCCAACTCACACAATCCTGAGCTAACGAACACGCACCTGGCTCCTCCGTCCGACCCTTGCCCCACTGGTCACCCGACCAAACATTTGCCAGGTCACCGCCCGGCTTGTCACACCCGACGAGTATCGTTCGACTTCTGCGATGCAGGCCGCCCTTCCCACCCGCCGGATGCCCCACCTCACGATCGTCTCGAGCGACCGGCCCACCACGCTCATCGCGCAGCTCGCGCTCGATCTCGGCCGCGTCTCGCTCGGACCATTCTCCGACGAGACGATCGTCGTGCAGAGCCGAGGCACCGAACGCTGGATACGCCACGACCTCGCCCGCCGGCACGGCTGCGCCGCAAACCTCCGCTTTCCCTTTGCCGCCTCGTTCTTCCGCGCCCTTGCAACGTCGCTGAGCACCGAGGACGAGCAACCGAACGAGAGCGACCGAATCTCCAGCGCGAGCACGCGTCGAGAGGACGATGCGTTCGCGCGCGACACGTTGACCTGGCGAATCCTCGACCTGCTCGAGAATGGCCTCGCCGCCGAGCAGGGCTTCGAGCCTCTCCGCGCGTTCGTCGGTACTCTTGCGGATCACGATACCCGGAAGCTTCTCGGTCTCGCCCGCACGGTTGCCGGCCGGTTCAGCGAGTACCAGCTCTACCGCCCCGACGTTCTCCTGGCATGGGAATCGGGTGACGACGCGACTGACGCATACGGGGGTCCCGCAGCCTGGCAGGCACTGCTCTGGCGCCGCCTGTGCGCAACTCACGCACCCGACGACCATATCGCGCGCCTCTACCTCGAAGCGATCGAACGGCTGAACGCCGCAACGTCGCCGCCCCCCAATCTCCCGACACGCCTCAGCGTCTTTGGCGTCAACACGCTTCCCCCCGTTTTCGTCCGACTTCTTCACGCGGTCGCGCGGCATCTCCCGGTGCGTGTCTACCTGCAGTCGCCGCCGCGGCGCACCTGGAGGATTCTCCCCAGCGCTAACGATGCATGCACGCCGACCCTGGCGGACAATCCGCTGTTCGCAACGTTCGGTAGCGTCGTCCGCCAGTTCGTGGTCCTGCTCGAGCAACACGCGCCGGCGGGGATGCCGGTTGTCTGGGACGAGCATCATCACTCGGACGTCGGCACCGCGTCGAGCATCCTCTCGCATGTGCAATCCGATATTCGCTCCGGCATCCATCGCGGGCCCGACGACGGTCTCGAGTCGCCCATCATTCTCGACAACACGACGCGAGACGACTCGCTCGCGATCCACCGCTGCCACTCACCGATGCGCGAGATGGAAGTGCTGCGCGATCAACTGCTCGCCGCCTTCGCCGCTGATCCGACGCTTCGTCCGCACGATGTGCTGCTCGTCGTCACCGACATCGCTACCTACGCGCCGTTCGTCGAGGCGGTGTTCGGGGTCGGCGAGCCGAGCCTGCCCTTCATACCGCACCGGATCGCCGATCGACCCATCGTGCAGGAGTCGCGCATCGCGGATGCGGCACTGCGCCTTCTTCGTCTCGTCGGGGCGCGATGGACCGCCGCCGAGGTGATCGAGATTCTCGATCTCCCAGCGGTGCAGCGGGCAGCCGGGATTCCCGATGGCGCTACCGGACAGATCATCCGCTGGATCGAAGAGACGCATATTCGCTGGGGACGCGATGGCGCGATGCGGCGCGAGATCTTCGGCCTGCCCGCGGTCGAGGTGAACAGCTGGCGCGCGGGGATCGACAGGCTGCTCATGGGATACGCGACGGGCCGCACGGATGAGCTGGTCGCCGACGTTCTCCCTTACGCCGGCGACACCGTTGGCGATCCCGCCACGCTCGGCGCATTCGCCCAGTTCACCGACCGGTTGTTCGACACGCTCACCGACTGGCGCAATCCGCGTCCGCTCGCGGAATGGTCGGTCGCGCTCCGCTCGGCATTCACGGAACTGCTCGCCACGGAGGATGAGGACGAGGAGCGCGAGCTGGAGTCGGTGCTCGCCGCGGTGGATGCGCTCGCGACGATGGAGACGGAGGGTCACTGCATGCGCGCGCTCGAGCTGCCGGTCGTGCGCGACTGGCTGGAGCAGGCGCTCGACGACGACGCGATCACGAGTGGATTTCTCAGCGGCGGGATGACGGTCTGCGCACTCAAGCCGATGCGCCTCGTGCCACACCGCATCGTCGCCCTTGCCGGGCTCGACGACGCGACCTTTCCGCGCGGTCACCATCGCCCCGCCTTCGACATGATGGCGACGATGACGCGCGACGGTGACCGCGACCGCCGCGCCGATGATCGCCAGCTTTTTCTCGATACGCTCCTCGCCACCGAGCAGCGACTCATTCTCTCCTACGTTGCCGCTTCAGCCAAGACCAACGCCGAGCGTGCGTCGTCGGTGGTGGTGGCGGAGTTGCTCGATGTTGTGGATCGGAGCTTCGTCACGCGCTCGCACGACGCGAAGGGCAGGTCGCTACCGGCACGTGCGCTCATCGAGGTGAAGCACCGCCTGCAACCGTTCAGCCCGGCGTACTTCACGGGCGAAGACGGCGGCGACGGCGCGCTCCCGCGGCTGTTCAGCTATTCGCGTGTGAACGCCAGCGCGCTCGGGTCGGTCGCGGTCGGCGAGCGAGAACGAGATGCGCCGTTCATCACCGGTCCGCTTGCGGCACTCGACTCGGGCACGCCGGCGCGAGAAATCCGGTTCGAAGACCTCATCGCCTGCTGGACGAACCCGAGCCGCTTCTTCTGCGACCGCGCGCTCGGCATTCGCCTGCCCGGTGAACAGAACGCGCTCGACGAGTGCGAGCCGATGACAGTGAATAGGCTCGACGGCTACAAAGTGCATGACGTCATGCTCCGCCGGCATCTCGCCGGCAATCGGGTGCCCGCCCGCGAGCGCGCCGAGGCGTTGGCGCTTGGGAATCTTCCATCCGGCGCGCTTGCGGGAGCTTGGTTCGACCAGCTCGACGATGAGCTCGCCGCCATGCTTTTGTTGCTCGGCACACCGGCATTCGAGGAGCCGCATGCGATCTCGGTGACTGGCGCGACGTGGACGCTCGGCGGTCGCATCGAGGGTATCACCGGCGATGGACGGCTGCAGGTGCGCCCGGCGAAATGCAATCCGAAGGACCGCATCCGCGCCTGGATCACGCATCTCGTCCTCACGGCGGCGCACGGTCCGGTGACGACGCGGCTGATCGGCAAGGATGGAGGATGGACATTCGCTGAGGTGGCGGAGCCGCTACGGATACTTGACACGCTCGTCGAGGGATATCGCGCTGCGCTACAGGAGCCGATCCCATTCTTCACACAGGCGAGCTATTGCTTCGCCGATTGCGCGTACGCGTACGATCAGGCTGCGGCAGGTGGCAAGGCGACGCGCCGAACCAAGTCGCCGATGGACTCGGCGCGGGACGCGTACGACGGAAGCGAGTTCGGCGAGTGGAAGACTGGTGACCGTGCCGACGCCTACGTCGCGCTCTGCTGGCGTGGCCGAGAGCCATTGGTTCAGATGGCCGATCAATTCGCGAAGTGGAGCATGGCCTTCTGGCGTCCGGCACTCGCGGCGATGAAGAAGGAGGGCGACGCGTGAGAGCGGCTGCTACGCCCTTCGATCCGGCGACGGTGTCGTTGGACCCGGGCATTTCGCTCGTCGAAGCGAGCGCGGGGACGGGGAAGACCTACTCGATCACTCAGCTCGTGCTCCGGCTCCTGCTCGACCGTTCAGCGGACGGAGCGTATCGCGTCGAAGGCATCGGCAACATCCTCGTCGTCACCTTCACCAATGCTGCAACAGACGAGTTGATCACCCGAGTCCGCACCATGCTGCGCGAGGCGACTGACGTGTTCGCCGGTGTCATTACGGAGCATGAGGGTCATGAGAGCCTGTTCGCGCTGCGCGATCAGTACGGTGTACTAGAGCTGCCTCGGCTTCGCAAGGCGCTCGCGTCGCTCGACCAGCTCTCCATCTTCACCATACATGGGTGGAGCAAGCAGGTGCTCGAAGAGCATGCACTCGAGAGTGGCACCCCGTTCGGCGCGCAGTTTCTCGAAGAGGATGAGCTGCTGGTGGAGCGCATCACGCAGGACTGGTGGCGGCGGACGATGTACGAGGACGAGCAGCTCGCCACGCTCGCTGTGCACCAGGAGTGGAAGCACGATGCGTTCAAGAAAGACCTCAAGAAGTGGCAGCGGCTGCCGAACACCCCTATGGACCCGAGGGAAGAGATCGCGGCTGCACGAACGCATCTCACCTCAGCGCTCAGGAAATTCACTAGCGTCTGGGATCCAGCGGGCGCGCGCTCCTTTCTCGATTCGCTCAAGTGGCGGAAGAACGCTCCACTTGCCGACGACGCGGTGCGAGGTCGGGTGGTCGAGTCCGGCAACGCTCTTACCGCGGGCGACCTCGCCGCTGGACTCCTGTGCGCCGCGAGCTGCACGACCGCGGCAATTCGCGATGAGAAAGCAGGAATCACGGTAAAGCCGGCCGATGCGTTCGCGTCAGTGGAGCATCAGCCGTTCGTCAAGGCCTGCGACCAGATCATCGCAACGCTCGGCTCGATGCTACTGGCACTCCGCGTCTCCTGCCTGCTCGAGGTACACCGCCGTCTCGACGAGGAGAAGCGTCGTCGCCATATGCTCGGCTTCGACGACCTGCTTCGCCGGTTAAGCAGTGCGCTCGCGAACGGGGGCGCCGACGGCCACCTCGCGCAGGCGATCCGCACGCGTTACGGCGCTGCGCTGATCGACGAGTTCCAGGATACCGATCCCTTCCAGTTCGCCATCTTCTCCACCGCCTTCGCTGGTCGCCCGCTTTTTCTCATCGGCGATCCGAAGCAGGCAATCTTCGGCTTCCGTGGCGCCGACCTGTTTTCATACATGGATGCGGCGGACAGCGCGGAACGTCACTACACGCTCGGGCGCAACTGGCGAAGCACGGATCGCATGATCGGGGCGGTGAACGCGTTGTTCGATCATCGGCCGGCCGCTTTCCTGTACCCCCGGATCGGCTTCGCTCCAGCGGCTGCGGCACGTCCCCGCACCGATCCGCTGGCCGGCGATGCCCTCGGCGCGCTCCACTGGTGGGTGATGCCGCCGGAAGATGGGCAGACGAAGCCGAGCCAGCTCGCGAAGAAGGAGGCGAGTCGTCGAGTTCAGGCGACACTCGCGCGCGAGGTGGTGCGTTTGCTATCGACTCCGACTCGTGACGGTGCACCGATGCGCCCGGGCCAGCTTGCCGTGCTGGTGCGCACGACGCGCGAGGGCCTCGCGGCCCAGGACACGCTCCGGGCGGTCGGCGTGCCCTGCATCGTCTCCGGGCTCGACGACATCCTGAAATCGCGAGAGCTGACGGAGCTGGAATGGCTGCTGCGAGCTGTGCTCATGCCTGGTGACGCGCGCGGCGTTCGTGCGGCGCTCACTACGGAGCTATGGGGACTGGACGCTGGCGCGATTCGTCGTCTGTCACTCGCTGAGCACGAGCATGAATGGCAGGAGGTGGTCGAGCGGCTCGCCGCATGGCGTGAGGAATGGGTACACCACGGATTCATGCGCATGGTGCAGGGAATGCTTGCGTACCTCAAGGCGGCGGAGCGACTACTCGGTCGCATCGACGGCGAGCGCCGGTTGACGAACCTTCGGCACGCGGTCGAGCTGCTGCACGGCGCGGCTGGTGAGGGGCGACTGTCACCAGAAGGACTGCTGCTCTGGATCACTCGCACCCGCGCGACGGGCGAGGAGAAGGCTGATCGCACAGAGCTGCGTCTCGAGACCGATGCCGACGCCGTCCAGATCGCCACCATCCACAAGAGCAAGGGTCTGGAGTACGACGTTGTGTTTTGCCCGGGTCTCTGGGCGACGCGCCGCGCCGATGCCACCGAGCCGATCCTCGTTCATCTGGGTGAGAGCGCGAGCTCGGCGATCTTCGATCATGGATCGAGTGAGCGAGCGATTCGCGGTCGGCTTGCTGCGGCGGAAGAGCTGGCTGAGGAGCTGCGGCTCGTGTACGTCGCACTTACGCGCGCGCGGCTACGCTGCTACGTCGCGTGGGGCGCGGTAACGAACAAGAAGAGTGGAATTCATGCTGGTCACACAGGTCTCGGATATCTACTGCGCGGGTCGACGAAAACAGGGCAGCCGGCGGATCTGGTGGCGAGTGTGCCAGCGGAGTTCGTGCTCGGTCTCGCCGCGTGGGACGCTCCGCTCCAGGCGCTCGTGGCCGCAAGTGCAGGCGCGATGACAATGGAGACGCTCACCGAGCTGCAGGCGCCGGTCGCACCGTGGTCCGGCAGCACTGCGTCGCCGGTCGAGCCACTCTGCCGCACTGATCTTCCGCCGGCCGAGTCGCTACGCAGTTGGCGCGTCGCAAGCTTCACGTCCCTCACCGCGGGAAGTCACATGGAAGATCCGCGCGACGTCGGAGACCCGAGTGATTCTGTGGCGGGGAAAACGATCGTCGCGCTAATTCCGAAGCCCGACGACTTTCTCGCCTTTCCCGCCGGCCGGCGACCCGGCGTCGCCCTGCACGAACTGTTCGAGCTCGTGGACTTCGCCGCCACCCCCGCTGAGGTGCGCGCCCTCGCGACTGACGTCCTGCAGCGCCACCAATTCGGCGAGGCCGCTGAACGCGTTACCGCCGTGACTACGATGGCGACGCGCGTGCTCGGCGCGACGATGCCCGGCGCCGGATTCGCGCTGCACGACATTCGGCGCGACCGCACCCTTCGCGAGTGGACATTCCATCTGCCGATGGGTGACGTGCAGCGCAACACCTTCGCCGATCTATTCGCCGCTCACGGCGACGAGCTTGGACGTCGGTACGCGCAAGTGCTGCGTCGGCTTTCCGTCGAGCGCGTCAACGGCTTCCTCACTGGCGTCGTCGATCTCGTCTTCGAGCGCGCTGGGCGCTGGTACATCGTGGACTGGAAGTCAAATCATCTCGGAACCGACCCGGCGCACTACGAGGGCGATTATCTCGAGTGTGAGATGTTCGCCAGCCACTACGTGCTGCAGTATCATCTCTACATCGTTGCACTCCATCGCTTTCTGCGCCTGCGTCAGCCCGGCTACACGTACGAGACACACGTAGGCGGGGCCTGGTATGCATTCCTTAGAGGAATCGACGGTGGCGAGCGAGGTTGGTTTTACGATCGGCCGCCGCGCGCGCTCATCGACGCGCTCGACGCGCTCATGGGTGGAGCGACGAGCTCACTGCGCGGAGCAAGTGCATGAGGCGCCTGTCCCTGCTCGTGGCTTCCGGAGATCTCGAGCCGATGGACGCCGAGCTCGGGAAGCTGCTCGCCCGGCGAGCGACCGCGGCGCTCGGTGATGTAGACGAAGGGTGTTTCGTCGGGCTCGCCGGTGCAGTTCTGAGCGCCGAACGTGCATGTGGCAATAGTTGCCTGGAAGTCGAGGCACTCGCGAGCACCGTTGCCTCATGGACGGACGCCATCGGGCCGTCGCTGCTGAACACAGAGAGCTGGCGCGCGGTGCTGACGCGAAGTGGACTCTGCGGTAATGGGGAATCGCCGTCGCCGCTCGTGTTGGACGGCACGAAGCTCTACCTATACCGGTATTACGCGGCCGAACGCCGGCTGGCTGTCTCGATCGGCGCGCGGATCGCCGTAGCGCGAGAGAAGAAGGCGCTGAGCGCGAAGACCATCGCGTTGTTTCGCCGGCTGTTCGATGTTCCCGTCGATGGTCCGACGGACTGGCAAGCCGTAGCGGCGACGGCAGCGTTGCGCGGTGGACTGACCGTGATCACTGGCGGGCCGGGTACCGGCAAGACCACCACCGTCGCGAGGATTCTCGCGCTGCTGCTGCACGAGGAGCCCGACCTGCGCGTCGCGCTCGCGGCGCCAACCGGAAAGGCCGCGCAACGTCTGGGAGAAGCAATCCACGCCGGCATTGCCGGTCTACCACTCGACGACGCGTTGCGCGCCCGCATCCCGTTCGACGGGAAGACTCTCCACCGACTGCTCGGCTATCGTCCGTGGAACGACGAGTATGCGTACGGACCAGGAGAGCAGCTCGGCGAGGATGTCATCATCGTGGATGAGGCAAGCATGGTGGACGTCCTGATGATGGACGCCCTCTTTGCCGCTGCGCGCTCTTCGGCGCGCATAATTCTGTTGGGCGACCGCGACCAGCTTGCCAGCGTAGATACCGGCTACGTGCTCGGTGATCTCTGTCTTGCCGCTGACCGTGGTGGTGTTGCTCATGGCGAGGACCTGTCGTTCGCGTACCAGCAAATCAGCGGACAGCAGCTGAGAGGGGCAGGGAGTGTGACGCCGCTGAGAGACTCCGTCGTGCGACTGTCGCGATCTTATCGGTTCGAAACCGAGCCCGGCATCGGCGCGCTGGCAGAGGCGATTCGCGACGGGCAATCAACGGCAGCGCTCGACGCGCTCGCGGACGACTCGCTCGGCGCGGTAGCGCGTCGTGAGCCCGTGCGCGCCATCGCGGACCTGTTGGCGACGGTCACGCCACTGATCGATGAGTTCCTGGCGTCACAGAGTGCAGACGAGGCCCTCGAGCGGTTCGCCGCCTTCAGAGTGCTCTGCGCGCTACGTGAAGGGGACACGGGAGTCGCTGGCCTGAACGATCGGATCGAGGGATGGCTTCGCAGCCGCGGCGTCCCGACGCGCGCGCGGTGGTATCATGGCAAACCCGTACTCGTCACGGCGAACGATGCCGCGACTGGCCTCTACAACGGCGATGTCGGCATCACCGTAATTGAGAACGGCCAGGCTCGCGTCTGGTTTCGCGATGGCGCTGGACGACCGCGGGCGATTGCGCCGGCACGCCTTCCGGCGCACGAGACGGCGTGGACGATGACCGTTCACAAGTCGCAGGGCTCCGAGTTCGGCCATGTAATTCTCGTGCTGCCTGAGGAAGACAATCGCGTGCTCACGCGGGAACTGCTTTACACCGGTGTCACACGGGCGCGGACGCGTGTCGAGATCGTCGGCAGCGCGGAGATGTTTCGGCGGGGTGTGGAGCGAACGGTGGCGCGGGCGTCTGGACTCGCGGACCGGCTCTCTTTAGGGTAATCGACAAGGGATGGCGCATGGCGGGAACTGGCTGAGTGTCACCCCCACGCTGTAAGCTCACTTCATGCCCGCCTCCAAGGTCCAGCGCTGGATCGACCTGCTCGCCGCCCTCCTCGGCCACCGGATGCCGGTGACATTCAAGCAGCTCGCGCGTGACGTGCCCGCCTATCTCGCGGACGGAAGCGTCGCAACCGATGA
>JBDSSY010000293.1:0-12573 GCA_039928585.1 Gemmatimonadaceae bacterium
GCGGCGGTGAGCAGGTCGTACTGGGCGTCACGCCCAGTCCCGCCTTCGAGGGCGGACTCGCGGACGCGTGGTCCCCGCTTCGGACGCATCGGAATCGACGTAGCCATCTTCGAGCTCCTCTGACGACGAACGCGGCGCGCCATACGCGCCCGCTTCGGCATCTTCATGGTGAAGGGCTGCAGCGCCCGTGCGCACTCCGCGCACCGTCGACGCTGTCGCGACGAACACTGATTCTGCTTCCTGCTGTACCACCTCGAGCAACGCGTTGAACTCATTCAACCGCTGCTCCGTGAGCGCCACCGCCTGCTGCAGCCGCTGATTGGCGGCGGCGATGGTCGCGTTCACCTGCTGCACATCCGTTCGAACCGACGTCGTGATGTAATTCACGTTGTCGGCAATGGAGCTCGCGTGTCGCATCAGCGGATTGACGTCTCCATAGACGCGATCGAGCAGATCGCTGATCTTCGCGTAGCTCTTCCGGAAATTCCACGCCGCCGGCACCAGCGCGACGGTCAACACCAGCAACGCCACCGACATCAGTCCGCTGGCGATGGCGGTCGCGGTCTCGAACCAGCCGGGGTCGTTCCCGACCTGGCGCATCAGGACGGTATCCGGCGAAGCCACCTGCGCCGCCTGCATTAGCCACCACGCGCCGGCGCGCGCGAACGAGTCGGTCATCGGCAACCTGAACTGGATGAGAAGCCCGCTCGCGTCGATATCGAGCGGCGGCCTGCCGCCGCCGCGGGAGCCCCGTGCAAGGGAGAGGCCAACCGTACGGGTCTGCGAGCATCGTACGCAGGGCAGGGATTGGGTGTCAAGACGTGATCCATCGCGCCGCGCTCGTCGGAACCGAACTCCCGAACGGCGCGAAGGGTGCAGTGCGGGTCGCGACGCGACGCTTGACGCTCGCGCGCTCCCCGGGGATGTTTCCCCGCTCGTCTCTGGCCTCGGTATTTCTTGCTGCGGCCTCGTCTCATCGCACGCTGCCGTCATGAACGCATTGCAGTTCGTCGTCCAGGGAGGACACAAGCTCTCCGGACGCATCCGCCCATCGGGCAACAAGAACGCCGCCCTGCCAATCGTGGCCGCCGCGCTGCTCTGCGACGAGCCTGTCTACCTCACCAATGTCCCCCGCATCAAGGACGTCGAACACCTGGTCGAGCTCATCAACTCGGTTGGGGCAAACGCGCAGTGGACGAGCCGCAATGCGCTGACCATTCACGCCAAGTCGCTGCATGCGAAGGAGCTCGACCCGGTGCTGTGCCGAAAGATCCGGGCGTCGATCCTGCTTGCGGCTCCGTTGCTCGCGCGTTGCGGGGAGCTCGAGCTGCCGCCGCCTGGTGGCGACGTCATCGGTCGACGCCGAGTCGATACGCACTTTCTGGCGCTCCAGCAGCTCGGCGCCTCGTTTCAGCTTGACGAGGCGTTCATACTAAAGGCCAAGCAGCTGAAGGGCGCGGACGTCTTCCTCGATGAGCCGAGTGTCACCGCGACCGAGAACGCCCTCACGGCGGCCGTGGCCGCCGAGGGCACCACGGTGCTGCGCAATGCGGCCAGCGAGCCGCACGTGCAGGACCTCGCTCACTTTCTCGTCGCGATGGGTGGGAGCATCGAGGGCATCGGCACCAACACCATCACCATCCACGGCGGCCGTCCGCTTCACGGCTGCACCCATGAGATCGGACCCGACCACATCGAGGTCGGGTCGTTCATCGGACTCGCCGCCGCCACCCGCTCCGAGATCACCATCGAGAAGGCTGGTGTGGAGCATTTGCGCTCCACCCTTCTGGGCTTCGAACGCCTTGGCGTCGTGTGCAAGATCAAGGGCGACGACCTGCTGGTGCCAGGCAACCAGGAGATGAAGATCCGCAGCGACCTCGGGGGCGCGGTGCCAAAGCTCGAGGATCAACCGTGGCCGGCGTTCCCGGCGGACACCATGTCCATCGCCCTCGTCACCGCGACGCAGTGCGAGGGCGTGATCGTCATCCACGAGAAGATGTTCGAGTCGCGACTCTTCTTCGTCGACAAGCTGATCGGAATGGGCGCGCGAATCGTCCTCTGCGATCCGCACCGGGCGGTGGTCGTGGGACCAACGAAGTTGCACAGCGGGCGGGTGGAGTCGCCCGACATCCGCGCCGGCATGGCCATGCTCGTCGCGGCGCTGTGCGCCGATGGAGAAAGCATCATCGACAACGTCGGGCAGATCGAGCGAGGCTACGAACGCATCGACGAACGGCTCCGCGCACTCGGCGCCATGGTGGAACGAGTCGAGGATCGCCGAACGCAGTGATGGTCCCGATGTCGCCTGCCGCCGCTGCCGTGCCCGCCGTACCTGACGTGAGGCTCGGCGGCGAAGTGGTCGAGGAATTCGAAGTGTTCGGCGTGACCGCGTTCACGACGGGACGTGCGGCGGGCAGCTTCGGCATGCAGTCGACCGAACCGGTCCGCGACGTCACCGCGCGATGGACTGCGCTGCGCGCACTTCTCGGCGGACCGTCAGTGCGACTGGCCTCGGCGTTCCAGGTGCACGGCGCCACGGTTCTCGCCCATTGCGGCGAGTGGCAAGGGTTTCTGCGAGGACCGGAAGCCGACGGCCATTTCAGCGAGGCGCGCAACACCGCCATGGCCGTCACGGTGGCCGACTGCGTGCCCGTGTTCCTCGCGCATCAATGTGGCGCCGCGGCTGCGGTGCACTCGGGGTGGCGAGGGACTGCGTCTGGCATCACAGCGGTCGCCATTCGCCGATTCGTCGAGCTCGGCCTGCCGGCAGCCGAGCTGCGACTGCACTGCGGTCCGGCGATTTGCGGAAAGTGCTACGAGGTGAGTGCGGACGTCCATCGTCAACTCACCGGTCGCGATCCCGGTCGACCTTCCACAGTGGACCTGCGCGCCATCATTGCCGACCACGCCCGCGCGGCCGGACTCCGGCACATTTCCATCAGTCCGCTCTGCACGCGGTGCAACAACGACCGGTTCTTTTCACACCGCGCCGGCGACGCCGGACGCCAGCTCGGCGTCGTGTTCGCCGAGGGCTAGCGCCGCCACCGTAAAAGTCAGTGGCAGGACTTCGTACCCCGTACCGAGTACCGAGTACCGAGTACCGAGTACCGAGTACCGAGTACCGAGGGGCTGGAAAAGTACTTGGTACTTCGTACCCGGTACCAAGTACCAGGTACTGAAGGGCTGGAAAAGTACTTGGTACTTCGTACCCGGTACCAAGTACCAGGTACTGAAGGGCTGGAAAAGTACTTGGTACTTCGTACCTCGTACCAAGTACCAAGTACTAAAGGGGGAAGAGCACCAGGTACTCGCCATCCTCGGCACGGCCCTCCAGCTTGACCCCGCCTCCCGCATCCCTTACGTTCACCTCGTGAGCGTCTTCGGGCCGCTCGCGAAATGTGGGGGAGGTTCCCCACATTTTTTTATTCTCGGACGTTGCCTAGAGACAACATGAATGACGCGCTGGAACATGTTGTCACGGCGGGGCTTAGCGACATCGGTTTCGATCTCGTAGAGCTGCGCAAAGGGGGCACGCGGTCCAGACCCGTGCTCGAGGTGCGCATCGATCGCCGCGATGGCGAAAAGGTGACCGTCGAGGATTGCGCGCGGGCTTCTCGCGCGCTCGAGGCGCATCTGGACACCGGGGCGCTGGTGTCGGAACGTTACGTGTTGCAGGTGTCGTCGCCTGGTGAGCGTCCATTGCGGACGGTGGCCGAGTGGAGGCGCTTCGTCGGGCGGTGGGCCAGCGTGCTCGCTCCCGATTTCGGAGGTCGGTTCGAGGGAGAGATCGTGTCGCTGGACGAGGACGGAGGGGAGGCCAGTGTCACTCTCCGTCCGGAGCGCGGAGAGGCGAAGCGGATTCCGCTCGCCGCGGTGAAGGAGGCGCGGCTGGCGTTTCGATTCACATAAATTTCAGGCACGGATCGTCGTCGACGGTCCTTCATCAGCGAGGTCTGTGATGGTCAGTTCCGCAGAGATGTTGGCCGCGTTCCGCGAGTTGTCGACTTCCAAGCAGCTCGACCGGACGGAGCTCTACGGGCTGCTGCAGGACGGCTTCATGGCCGCGCTGGCCAAGAAGTACGGTCCTACCGTTCAGGCCGAAGTCGCGATCGACGACGCCAAGGGCGAGATCAAGATCACCGTGCTCAAGACCGTCGTGCAGACGGTCGAGGATCCGGCCCGCGAGATCGCGCTCGAGGAGGCGAAGCTGTTCGACGAGGGCTTCGAGCCCGGCGACGTGATGGAGGAGCCGCTCGACTTCAGCGTCTTCGGCCGCGCCGCGATTCAGGCCGCCAAGCAGCGCATCATCCAGCGGGTCCGCGAGGGCGAGCGCACGAAGATCCGCGACGAGTTCGCGTCGCGCGTCGGCGACCTGCTATCTGGCGAGATCCAGCAGATCGAGCGTGGCAAGCTCGTCGTGATGCTCAACAAGTTCCGCGAAGCGGAGGCGATCATTCCGTATCGCGAGCAGAATCACCGCGAGCACTTTCATCAGGGCGAGCCGATTCGCGCCGTCCTCAAGCGCGTGGAGGAGACGCCCAAGGGTCCGCGGCTCATCCTCAGCCGTGCCGACGGCCTGTTCGTGAAGGCGCTGTTCAAGCTCGAGGTGCCCGAGATTCAGCAGAACATCGTCGACATTCGCGCAACCGCCCGCGAGGTCGGCAGCCGCACCAAGATCGCCGTGTTCTCGCGCGACGACAGCATCGATCCCGTCGGCGCGTGCGTCGGACTCAAGGGATCCCGTGTGCAGACAGTCGTGAACGAACTGGGCGGCGAGCGCATCGACATCGTGCCGTGGTCGTCCGACCCGGAACGGTTCGCGAAACTTGCGCTCGCGCCAGCAAAGGTAGCGCGGGTGTTCAGCGATGCAGTCAGCAAGACCATTCAGGCCGTTGTCGATGAAGATCAGCTCTCGCTCGCGATCGGTCGCAATGGGCAGAACGTCCGGCTCGCGTCCGAGCTCACGGGCTGGAAGATCGATCTGTATTCGAGCCGCGAATGGCTCGAGAAGGGCGGCGCCGAACAGCTCTTCGCGCCGCTGCCGGGCGAGGCCGAAAGCGACGCCGCGGCCGATGTGCCGCTCGTCGAGCTGGCAGGGATGCATCCGGTCACGGTCGCCGTGCTGAACGAGGCGGGCTACCGCACGTTGAACGACATCATCGACCTGGAACGGGACGATTTTCTCCGCCTTGCCGGCATCGCGCCGGAAGAGGCCGACCGGATCATGTCGCTGCTCGATGAGCTTACGACGGACGAATCGTCGACGGATGAGACGGCCGTGCATGCGGCCGACGCCACGCCGAGCAAGTGAGTCTGTCCACCGTCGATCGCGGACGCCTGCTCCGGCTGGTCGGGCTCGGCGTGCGTGGGCGAGGGGCGGTGATCGGAGTTGAGCAGGTGCGTGAAGGTGCGAAGAAGAACAAGGTGGCGTTCGCCATAGTCGCGATGGATGCATCGCGGCACAGTCTGGACAAGGTCATCCCGCTCCTGAATGCCAGGCGCGTTAGATTCGTCGAGGTACCGAGTGCCGCCGAGCTCGGCGGCGCGGTGGGGCGTGAGACCACTGCGGTCGTCGGCATCGTCGATCGACAGCTCGCGAAAGGGATTCGCGAGCTCGTGGAGTCGGGCTCCGTGGGAGCCCCATAGGAGGGTGGTTTGAGCAAGCTTCGCGTACACGACATGGCTGGCGAGTTCGGCATCTCTGCCGATGAAGTGATGGGATTGCTGCGCACGATGGATGTCACCGTGCGCAGTCATTTGACGCCGCTGACCGACGATCAGATTGCCCGCGTGCGTGCCCGCTGGGAGCGCGAGAAGCGCGTGCGCGCCGAGAAGCAGGCTGCGCCACCGGCGCCCGCACGCCGTCGTCGCGGTGCCGCGACCCCCATTGTCGCGCCGGAACCTGTCGCGCCGGTCGCCGAGGCGGACGCCACGGCGGACGCGTCCCCGGTCCGTCGTCGCCGGAAGGCTGCGGACGTGCAAGCTGCCGCCGATGCGGCCGCGGAAGTCGCTGCGGCCGAAGCCGCGGCCACCGAGGCAGCCGAGACAATCCGTGCTGCTGAACGCGCCGAGCGTGCCGAGCGCGACGCGGCGGACGCCGCCGTCGCCGCTGCCCGCGCCGCGGCCGCCGTCGATGCTGCGGACCGTGCAGCCGAGGAACAGCGCGCCGCGAGCGGTCGCGCCGGCGTTGCAACGGACGTCGATCGAAGTGCTGCCGGTGACGCTGCCGCACCGGTCGCGCGCGCCGATGCACCCCGGATTGCAACGCCCTCGCCCTTGCCGCCCGCCTCTGCGGGCAGCGACCGTCCGCGCCCCCGCCCGATTACGCCGGGCGCGCCACGACCACGATCCGCAGGTGCAGGCTCGCCCTTTCCTCCGCGTCCGGTCGCGTCTGCGACACCAGGTGGATTCGGTGGACCGGCGCGCCGCGACGACCGTCGGCCGGTCGGAGGTGGACCCCAGAGTGGCAATCCGCCAACCACTGGCGTTGGCGCCGGCACGTCGGCCGCTGCGCGTGGACGCAAGAAGGGCAAGCGAGGGTCCGTCGACCAGGAAGTCGTGGATGCGAACATCGCCAAGACCATGGCCTCCATGCGCGGTGTCCCGACGCGTGGTGGGCGAGTCGACCGGCGCGGCATTCGTGAAGAGGCCGAAGCGTCGCGGCTCGCGGAAGTCGAGCGCGAGAAGAAACTGGTGCGCGTCAACGAGTTCATCACCGTCAGTGAACTCGCGCAGATCCTCAAGGTGTCGCCCACCGAGATCGTGGGCTTCGCGTTCAAGAATCTGGGTTTGATGATCACCGTGAACCAGCGGCTCGATTTCGACCAGATCGAGATCGTCGCTGGCGAGTTCGGTTTCCAGGCAGTTCGCGAGGACGAATACCAGGCGGAGGAGGTCGGCACCGTCGTCGAGGACACGGCCGAAGACATGAAGCCACGCCCGCCGATCGTCACGATCATGGGGCACGTCGATCACGGCAAGACGTCGCTGCTCGACTACATCCGCAAGGCGAATGTCGTGGCCGGCGAAGCGGGCGGAATCACGCAGCACATCGGTGCGTATCACGTCGAGCTCCCCGGAGGCAAGATGATCACCTTCCTCGATACCCCGGGCCACGAGGCGTTCACCGCCATGCGCGCGCGTGGCGCACAGGTGACCGATGAGGTGATCCTCGTCGTCGCGGCCGACGATGCCGTCATGCCGCAGACGATCGAGGCGATTTCGCACGCGAAGAACGCGGGTGTGCCGATGATCGTCGCCATCAACAAGGTCGACCTCCCGCAGGCCAACGTCATGAAGGTGAAGCAGGATCTCCTGCAGCACGGCGTGGTGCTCGAGGAATTCGGCGGCACGACGCTCAGCACGGAGATCTCGGCCAAGAAGGGCACTGGAATCGACGCGTTGCTGGAACAGATTCTCCTGCAGGCGGAGTTGCTGGACCTCAAGTCCAATCCCGACAAGCGGGCCACTGGCACGGTCGTCGAGGCGCAGCTCGATGCGGGCAAGGGGCCAGTCGCTACGGTGCTCGTGCAGAGCGGCACCCTGCGGGTTGGCGACGATTTCATCGTCGGCATGTTCTCGGGTCGTGTTCGCGCGCTGCTCGATGAGCGGGGCAAGCCGGTGAAGATGGCCGGTCCGGCCATTCCGGTGCAGGTGCTCGGCATGCAGGGCGTGCCGATGGCGGGCGATCAATTGCTCGTCGTCGAGGATGCGGGCGCCGCTCGCGAGGTCGCGCAGCGACGCGAACGGCTCGATCGTGAGGCGAAGAGCCGTCGCACCACGCGCGGCGTGACGCTCGAGGACTTCATGACGCAGTCCACCGCCGGCGAGGTGCGCTACCTGCGCATTCTCATCAAGGCGGATCAGGGCGGTCCGGCGGAAGCGCTCGCCGATGCGCTGCAGCAGCTCGGCACCACCGAAGTGAAGGTCGAAGTGGTCCATCGCGGCGTCGGCGCCATCACGGAGAGCGACATCCTGCTCGCGCGCGCATCTGGGGCGATCATCATCGGCTTCCATGTGCGTCCCGACAACAATGCTCGCGCGGCGGCCGAGCGCGAGAACGTCGACATCAAGCTGTATCGGATCATCTACGAGGCGGTGGCTGACGTCCGGCTCGCTCTCGAAGGCATGCTCCGTCCGGAACAGCGCGAAGTCGTCCTCGGCGAGGCCGAGGTGCTGGAGACGTTCAAGGTGCCGAAGATCGGCCTCATCGCCGGCTGCGCGGTGCGAAGCGGCATCATTCGCCGTGACGCGCGCGTCCGCATCATTCGCGACAGCGTGGAAGTGTTCGAAGGCGCCATCCACTCGCTGCGCCGGTTCAAGGACGACGTCAAGGAAGTGCGCGAAGGATTCGAGTGCGGTATCGGCATCGAGAATTTCAACGATCTCAAGGTGGGCGACCGCATCGAGAACTATCGCACGGAGGAAGTGGCGCGCACGCTCGAGTCGGCTCCCCAGAGCTGACGACGGTACGCCGCGAGGGTGGCCGCCGGTCCGTGACGGACCTGCGGCGCCATCCCGCTCCGACTCCCGCACCGGTGCCATCGTGTCGCCTGACCATCATCGCTCGGATCGCGTCGCCGCCGCGATGCGCGAAGAGATCGCCACCTTTCTCGCCAACGACGTCAAGGATCCCCGCATCTTGGGTCTCGTGACCGTCACGGCCGTCGAGATCACTCGTGACCTCCGCCACGCCAAGGTCTTCGTCAGCGTGCTCGGCTCGGATTCGCAGCGCGCCGCGACGTTCGAGGGACTCGATAACGTCGCGACCCACCTTCGTGGCCGCGTCGGACGCGCGCTCCGGCTCCGCGTCGCGCCGGAGATCGAATTCCGCAACGACGAGAGTGTCGCGCACGCGGCGCATATCGAGCAGCTCCTCGCCCAGGTGCGCAAGGATCTGCCGCCTGCGGACGCCGGCCTCGCCGTTCCGCCTCGCAGGCTCGATGAGGGACACGACGACTGACGGGCTGCTCCTCGTCGACAAGCCGGCGGGGGTGACATCGCACGACGTGGTGCTGGCCGCGCGTCGCGCGTTCGGCGAATCGCGCATCGGTCACGCCGGAACCCTCGATCCGTTCGCGACGGGCCTGCTGGTGCTGCTGCTCGGTCGGGCGACCCGCCTGCTCCCGCACCTCGATGGCGTCCCGAAGGAATACGAGGCGAGCATCGCGCTGGGGCGCGAGACCGATACTGACGATCTCGAGGGTGCCGTCATCCGCGAGTGCCCTCCGCCATCCGATGCGCTGATCGCCGATGCGATCCGCGTGCTGACCGGCGATCTGGATCAGGTCCCACCGGCATACTCGGCCAAGCGGGTGGCCGGGAGGCGGGCGTACGACGCTGCACGAGCCGGTGAGGCGCTCGCGCTCGCGTCTGCGCGCGTGACGGTATTCGGGTGGCGCCACGTCCAACGACGCGACGAGACGCTGCACGCCGTGATCGCCTGCGGAGGCGGCACGTACATTCGCGCGCTCGCCCGCGACCTCGGTCGGCTGTCCGGCAGCGCGGCTCACCTCACGGCCCTGCGCCGCGTACGAAGCGGCCCGTTCAGCGTCACCGCCGCCGCCACGCTCGACGACATCCGGTCCGGGCACGCCCCGTTGCAGCCCGCACTCGCCGCGCTACCCACCATCCCGCACGTCGTCGTCGAAGCGGACGATGCCGAGCGAGTGCTCCGCGGCATCGCGATCGCGCGATCCGGGTCCGCGCCGCGCGCCGCGCTCGTCGATGCCCGAAGCGGCGCGCTCGTCGCCCTCGCTGAAGCGCACGGCGATCGCTGGCAACCGCGGGTCGTGATGCACAAGGTGGGGTAAGCGATGGACATTCTCGGCGGATCCGCCGATCTGCCCGAATCGGTTCACGGAACCGTCGTCACCGTCGGCACCTTCGACGGCGTGCACGGGGGACATCAGGATGTGCTCGCGCGGCTGGTTCGTCGTGCCGCCGCGACCGGGCTCCCGAGTCTGCTCGTCACCTTCGAGCCGCATCCGCTGGAGGTGATCAATCCAGCGGCCGCGCCGCTGCTCCTCACGACGCGCGACGAGAAGCTCGACCTGCTCGGCCGGACCGGGCTCGCGTACGTGGCCATCGTGCCGTTCACCGCCGCACTCGCTGCGCAATCCGCCGACGCATTCGTCGACGTGCTCCTGCTGGGCGGATTCCGCATGAGGGAGTTGCTCATCGGGCATGATCACGGCTTTGGCCGGGGGCGAGAAGGCAGCGTCGATACGCTTCGTGTGCTGGGTGCCTCTCGCGGCTTCTCCGTTGACGTCGTGCCTCCGGTGCGGACGGCGGACGGCCAGGTCGTGAGCAGTTCGCTGATTCGTCGGGCGATCGCCGGCGGCGAACTCGCCTATGCTGAAGCGGCGCTCGGACGCCACTACACGGTGAGCGGCCGCGTCGGCGAAGGCGACGGACGCGGTCGCGCGCTCGGCTATCGCACGCTCAATGTCGGCGTCCAGTCGTCGCGCAAGCTGGTGCCGCCCGATGGCGTGTACGCCGTGAGGGTGGAGACGTCGCGTGGTCGGTTCGGCGGCATGCTCAATCTGGGTGGTCGGCCAACGTTCGACGATTCGCGCCGGTCCATCGAAGCACATCTGTTCGACGCGGAGGGCGATTTCTACGGCGAAGTCGTCCGTGTCGCGTTCGTCGCTCGCCTGCGCGACACGTTCAAGTTCGCCGACCGTTCGGCGCTGATGACGCAGCTCGCCGTCGATGAGCGAGCCGCACGTCGCGCGTTGACGGCCCTTGGCGGAGCGGATAACCTTAATGGTTCCACGCCCGCCCCTCCTTCCACCCCGTAGTCGCATGTCCAACCTGAAGTACCGTCTGGCGATCATCGTCGCGCTCGTTCTGCTCTCCGTGTACGCGCTCTACCCGCGCGACGTGAAGACGCGGCAGCGTCGCGCTGACGGCACATTCTACGACACGACGACGCGGCGCGTCCCATTGCGGAAGGGCCTCGATCTGTCGGGAGGCATGCACCTCGCGCTCGATGTTGATGAGTCGAAGGGGGTGGTCGCGAACAAGAGCGAAGCCATCGATCGCGCGCTGAAAGTCGTGCGCACGCGCATCGAGGGACTCGGGGTGTCGGAGACGGTCATCCAGAAGGCGGGCAACGATCGCATCCTCGTCGATATTCCGGGCATCGACGACCGGGAACGGGCCATCAAGATTGCGCAGGACCAGGCGTTCCTCGAATTCCAGATTACCGATGAAACCAAGGGCCTCGAACGCTCCCTGCCGCGACTCGACGCCATCGCGCGCGAGCGCAAGATCGGTCAGTCCGCGTCGACGGTCGCCACCACGTCGGCGCCGTCCGCAGGGTTGAGCGGTCTGCTGACGGGGACGGACTCGTCCGCCGCCGGTGCGGCCGCCAAGTCGGACAGCGCCAAGTCGGATAGCACGTCCATCCCGGCCACCACGGGAGGGGCGATCTCGAAGCGCATTCTCGCTGGGCAGATGCCGGGACAATTTCTCTACGATATCGCTGACCAGGAGCTGCTGAAATCGTTCTTTGCCGACTCCGCCGTGCTCGCCGCGCTGCCACCCGGCAAGGTGGTCAAGTTCGGCAGCGACTCGACACTCATCCAGAACAAGACATACCGTTTTCTCTACCTGCTCGATGCCCGCCCGATCATCACGGGTGAGTATCTCACCGACGCCAAGCCGAATTCGTCGCCCCTCGAAGGCACGATCGTCGAGTTCCAGCTCAATAATGAAGGCGGCCGGCGCTTCCAGCGTGAGACCGGCCGGCACGTCGGCGATTACATGGCCATCGTGCTCGACGACATCGTGATGGGCTACCCGCCGGTCATCAACAGCGCCATCGGCACGCGCGGACAGATCACCATGGGGCAAGGCCGCGACCTCCAGAGCGCGCAGGATCTGTCGCTCGTTCTCAAGGCCGGCGCGCTTCCCGTGCCGCTGAAGGTGGCCGAGGTCCGCAACATCGGTCCGAGCCTCGGCCGCGATTCCATCAACAACGCCTTCAAGGCAGGCGCGATCGCGCTGGCGCTGATCATCGTCATCATGCTGGTCTTCTATCGGTTTTCCGGATTTCTCGCCATTGCGGGACTCGCGCTCTACGTGCTGTACACGCTCGCGACACTTGCCGGCTTCGACGCTGTCCTCACGCTCCCGGGTCTCGCTGGATTCGTGCTGTCCATCGGCATCGCCGTCGACGCGAACGTGCTCATCTTCGAGCGCATTCGCGAAGAGCTCGATCGGGGAAAGACAGTCCGCACTGCCATCGATGAAGGATTTTTCCACGCCCGTTCCGCCATTGTCGACTCGAACGTCACGACCATCCTCACCGCTGCCGTTCTGTACCAGTATGGCAGTGGCCCGGTGAAGGGATTCGCCGTCACGCTGATCGCCGGCATCGTTGCCTCCATGATCACGTCCATGTTCGTCGTCCGGACGTTCTTCCTCCTGTGGCTCAACCGCTCGCGCGGCCCCCAGACGCTGAGCATCTAACGGTCCTATGCTGCGCATCTTCCACGGCACCAAATACGATTTCATCAAGCCCTGGCGCATTGCCGTCGGGCTCACGATCGCCTTCATCGCGATCGG
>JBDSSY010000294.1:0-10263 GCA_039928585.1 Gemmatimonadaceae bacterium
GCGTGCGGCACCCCGCCGAGCAGTCAATGCTCGGCGGGGTGCCGCGACGCGTCCACGATCGGTGTGGCTGCCCCCGGGCACGATAGACGCGCACGTAATCCACGAGCATGGTCGCTGGCGGACTACGCTGACTTGGGTGCCGTCAAAGCGCGAGGCGCTTTCTCGGCCGGTTATCTCGGACGCAAGACCGGTCGGGGTTTTTACACGTACTGAACGGGCGCAATCCCAAAACCGTTGCGGGGCAACGGTTTCAGAGTTCTCATCGCCAGGCTGACAGCAGCATCTTTACAGCGCCGTCCGTCGAGCACGCGCAGCATCACGCTGTCAGGCCACGCTCCAGATCCGCCTGGACGTCAGCCACACTCTCTAGCCCCACGGATACACGCAGCATGCCTTCGGTAATCCCGGCGGCTAGACGCGCCTCAGGACTGATGCGCCCGTGCGTCGTACTGGCAGGATGGGTGATGGTGCTCTTGGTGTCGCCAACATTGGCGGTAATCGAAATCATTTTGGTGGAATCAACCACACGCCAAGCTGATGCCCTGCCGCCTTTCACGACGAAAGACACCACCGCGCCGCCAAGAAATTCTCCACCGGCCGACTGCTGTCGTTTTGCGAGAGCATGCTGGGGGTGAGACTCCAGCCCCGGATACAGCACGCGCTCGACCGCCGGGTGCGCCTCCAGCCAACGCGCCAGAGCTAACGCGCGCTTCGACTGCGCCTCCATCCGGATCGTCAACGTCTCCATCCCCTTGAGCGCGACCCATGCATTGAATGGGCTCATCGAAGGCCCCGCTGTGCGCAGGAAACCGTAAATCTCATCCATCACCAACGCCTTCGAACCCACAATTGCGCCGCCGACGATGCGCCCTTGGCCGTCGAGAAATTTGGTCGCCGAGTGAATCACCAAGTCCGCGCCGAACTCCGCCGGCCGCTGAATCGCCGGAGTACAAAAGCAGTTGTCGACCACAAACCACGCCCCGGCTTCTTGCGCGACTTGCTTGAGCGCCGCCATGTCGGATACTTCCATCGTCGGGTTGGCTGGCGTTTCGACGAACAACATTTTGGTGTTTGGTTTGACCGCCGCTTCCCATGCTTTCGGGTCGGTGGCGGAAACAAAACTGGTTTCCACGCCAAAGCGGCGCAGGTTTTTGTCGAACAAGGTGATGACGCTGCCGAACACACTGTGCGAGCAGATCACGTGGTCGCCGCTCTTGAGCAACGCCATCGCTGCTGTCAACACAGCAGACATGCCCGAGCTGGTGGCGACGCAGCTCTCCATCCCTTCAAGCGCAGCGAGGCGCTCCTGGAACATCGTCACCGTCGGATTGGTAAAGCGCGAATACACGTTCCCTTCCAGTTCACCGGAAAAGCGCTTGGCTGCCACCGCCGCGCTCTCATGCACGAAGCTCGAGGTCAGGAATAGCGCCTCGGAATTTTCGTTGAAGTTGCTTCGGTTCTGCCCCGCACGCACCGCGCGGGTATCAAAATCAAATTCATGTGCCATCATGATCACCCAAATAGAAAACCCGCTTTAGCCGGACGGCTTGAAGCGGGCAATTCATTGTTCCGCTTTAGCCGCATTTATGTGAAACGATTTTCACCGCTTCGTGCGCCCGCAAGCTGTTGCTCAAATCGGCGCAGACAAACTACAGCACAGGACAAGATCGGGCCAACAATGCCTCTGGGAGCGCTTCTAGCCGGCAATTGACCGGGGCGCCTGCCGGCAAGAAAATAGCGGCAGCGGCTCAAGCCACTGCGAGATGCAATCCCAGCTGATGCTCCTCGTTGTCGCCGCTATGGTTATCGCGCCGCGCATGGGGCTAGGAATTTCAATCGCCGCCGTAGACGTATGCGGTTCGCCGCGGAGGGTGGCAACACCGACCGCGAAGCCGGGCTCGCGTGTGAGCGTGCGCACGGCGGCGGTTATGGTCCGGGCGGCCACGCGCGCCCGATCGCCGAGGAGCGTGCGCCGATACAGATACCACGTGCGCAGCCGCTTGGGGATCGTGAGCACCACTCGCCGGTGCGAGGCCGGCGCGAGCAGCGTCTCCTCCAGCCAAAGCGTCCAGAGCGCGAGGCGCTTGGCGTGGCAACTGGGGCAGAAGTAGCGCGCCTTGCACGAGAACGCGAGCAAGTATTCGTGCGCACACGCGTCGCACTGCACGCGCGCAAAGCCATGCTCGAGCACGCCGCACGCGAAGAACTTGTCGGCGACCTCCGGCACGACGGCGCGCCACGCGCCATACGTGGGGGCGTAGCGCTCGTCATACACCGTCTCCCGCGTGCGGAACTGATCCGCGACGAGACGAAAGAGCGGCGAGGCCTGCGCGCGCCGCGGCTTGTAGACGCCAACGGGCCAACCGCCACTCGGGCGACACGCCGCCGCCCGGCCAACCGCCCGGCCGGTACCCACCGAGTCCATCGCCAATGCTCCGAGCATGCGGAGCGCCGAGCATGCGCACCGCTGGCGCGAGGGGCGTCACGACCGCATTGCAGGCGGCATCGTTCGCACGCATCTTCTCGGGGTCGCCTAACGGTGCTTGCTGCTGACGAGCGGGTTACGGAAGTTCGCTGCGCTCGCGATCATGTGGCCGCTCGCAGCAGAAGCTGGCGTTAGGCCGCAGCGCACATTTACCGGAGCCCGCAATGCGCATCGCCGGCATCATCCTAATTATTCTCGGGGTCGTTGGGCTGGTCTACGGTGGTATCACGTACACGCGTCGTCGCGACACCGTCAGCTTTGGCCCGATCACCGCGACGGTGAACCAGCGCGAGACGTTTCCGATCTCACCGGTCGCGGGGGCAGTCGTCCTCGCTGCCGGGATCGGACTTCTCATCGCCGGCAGTCGGCGGCGGGCCTGAATCTCCTCGCCAAGCTGTGAACAGCCGGGTCGAGCTGGCGCTGGCGAGATAGAGCAAGTCATGCTGAAAGCGGAAGGTGCCGCCCGTGGTGATCTTCTTCACGAGGAAGTGCCCGGGACGCTCGAGCGGTGGTAGGCGGTCGAGATTGCGACGCGGCGAGAGATGATAGCGCGACCTGGGTGTCTCTTGGCTGAGGGCTTCATGCGGACGTTCGGTGTTGTACTCCCGTTGAAAGCCATCGAAGTTCGGCTGTTGCTGCCGACACGTGTGTCGCACGGGCTTGATAGCCTCGCGCTTGAAGATGCGATGCACGCGCTCGTGCCCGCCGTTGTCTTGGGGCATCCGGTCCGGCTGCGTTGATGGAGGATGCCGAGGCGCATCCACCAGACGTTCAGGTAGGCGAGGCCGCGCCGACGATGACGCCGGTGGTGGCCAGCACTGTGCGCAACCCACGCAAAATGCGGATTCCAGCCCGGTCATAACTCCTATGCGGACGATCGCGCCGGCGGGAGCGGAAAGCGGGATTCTCTTACCGTGGGTGCAAAAATGGACCGCAGAGACTTCCTCGCCGTCGGTGGCCGCACGCTCGCCCGCGCGGCCGAGCGAGCAACGAAGCCCGAGTGGTCGCCGGCTCGCACTGGGACCCCAGCGTCTGGCCAACAGGCGCGGACGACGCTAAGCTTGGCCCACCCAAGCGGAGCCGCGAAACATGATCACCGGGCTCAGCGATCAGTTGCAGGCCGTCCTCGGCGCCGCCTACGAAGTGGAGCGCGAGCTCGGCGGCGGCGGCATGAGCCGCCTCTTCGTCGCGACGGAACGCTCGCTCGGCCGCCCGGTGGTGATCAAGGTGCTCCCGCCCGAGCTCTCCGGAGAGGTGAGCGCTGCGCGCTTCCAGCGCGAGATCGCCGTCACCGCCCACCTCCAGCATCCGCACATCCTGCCCATCCTTGCCGCCGGGGCCGGCGACGAGCTGCTGTACTACGTCATGCCATTCGTAGAGGGCGAATCGCTGCGCCACCGCCTGGCGCGCGGTGACCCGTTGCCATTGCCGGAGGCGCTGCGACTGCTGCGCGAGGTGGCCGACGCGCTCGCGTTCGCGCACGAGCATGGAGTCATCCACCGCGACGTGAAGCCGGCGAACATCCTCCTTACCGGCAAGCACGCGACGCTCGCGGACTTCGGCATCGCCCAGGCAGTCGCCGGATCCTCGGCGATCGAAAAGATCACCGGCACGGGACACTTCGTCGGCACCACGCAGTACATGGCGCCGGAACAGCTTGCCTACGAAGGCGACGTGGACGGTCGCGCCGACGTGTTCGCCCTCGGCGTCGTCGCCTACGAGGCGCTTGCCGGCGTCATGCCCTTTGCCGGAACCAGCCCGGGCCAGTACCTGGCGGCGTGCGTCAACTCCACGCCCAAGCCGCTGGCCGACCTCCGTCCGGACATTCCCGCCGCGCTCAACGATTTGGTGGCGCGCGCGCTGGCGCCGGCGCTTGATGCACGGCTGCCCAGCGCCGCGGAGTTCAGGGACGCGCTCGACGAGATGCTCACCGCGCGCGAGTCGAGCACCGCGCGAAGCCGCCGAGTCAGGTGGCTGGCGGTTGCCGGCGCGATCGTCGCCGCGGTCACAGCGGGCATCGTACTTCGGAGGCCGTCTCCGCCAATGGACGACGACCTCATCGCCATCGCGCCGTTCGACGTGCTGCAGCCCGACCTCGCGCTCTGGCGCGAGGGGTTCGTGGACGTGCTCTCGTCGAACCTCGACGGCGCGGGACCGCTGCGCACCGTGCCGCCGGCCGTGGTGCTCCGGCAGTGGACGGGGCGCGCCAACCTTCAGTCCGCGACGGAGCTCGCGAAGCGAACCGGCGCCCGTTTCGTCGTGATCGGGCGCGTGGTGGGCACCGGGCGCGATTCGGCGCGCGTGACGGCGGCGGTGGCGGACGCCGTCACGGGCAGGCGCGGCGAGGAAGTCGAGCTGCGCGATGCGGTGACGCGCATGGATCGGGTGGCGGATTCACTCACCCTCGCGCTGCTGCGCGAGGTGGCGCACACACGCCCGGTGAGCGTGGTGCGCCGAGCATCGATTGGATCCAGCTCGCTCCCCGCGCTGCGCGCGTTCCTCGAGGGCGAGCAGTACTTCCGGCGCACTTCATGGGACTCGGCCCTCGCGTCGTACAAGCGCGCCGTCACACTCGACAGCACGTTCGCGCTGGCTCACGCACACATGGGGCTCACCTACGCGTGGCAGCGCTTCGGCGCGGACTCCATGGCGCGCGTGCATGCGCTGCGCGCCGGTGCGCTCAATCACGGCCTCGCGCCACGTGAGAGCCTGCTCATCACCTCCGATTCGCTGCGCGGCGCCGCGTACGCATACGGACGCGATCCATTGTACTGGCGACATGCGCGGCGCATGCTGGCCACGCTGGCCGAGGCCACTCGGCGCTACGATCAGGACGCCGAGGCGTGGTACCGGCTGGCGGATGCGCAGTTCCACTTCGCGCTCGGCCCGCGGCTGAGCGTGCCCGATGCCGAGATCCGGCGCACCTTCGACCGCGCGCTGGCGCTCGACTCCGCGTTCGAGCCGGCGTACATCCACGCCGTGGAGCTGGGCTTCGGCGACGAGAATCCCGCGCGCGGGCTCGCGTATGCGCGCGCGTACCTGTCACTGAAGCCCACCGACCTGAGCGCGGCTGGCACCTCGCTCGCCGTGCGCCTGTTCGATCCGACGCGGCGGGACGACGCCACGACAAGGCGGATCATCGACACCGCGTCGGCCGACGTGTTGTTCCAGGCGTACTCCGCGGCGCGGCGCGCGGTGGATACGTCGGAGGTGGCCGTGACGCTGCTGCGCGCCATGACGAAAGTCCGGCACGCCGACTACGCCGCGTTGGGGAATCCCGTGTTCGTGCGGAATCGTCTCGCCCTGCAGCTCTCGTATCGCGGGCATCTGCGCGAGGCGGCCGCCATTCCCGAAGCGCGGCGGGCCAGCCTGTTCGCGCAGATGGCGCTGATGGGCGCGATCCCTCCGAAAGAAGCGCAGCTCGTGATGGCTGAGTGGCTTCGCGACGATCCACGCGATGCATTCTTAGGGACGCCCGCGCTCGTGGCCGCGGCGGCATGGTGGGCCGCGCAGCGCGACACCGTGTCGCTCGAGCGCATGCGACGACGGGCTGAAGTCGTGCCGATCCGCCCGCCCGGGCCGGGCGATGACGCGATCGCGCGCTACGAGGGAGCGGTCGCGGGTGCGTACCTCGCTCTGGCGCGTGGCGACACCGTCGATGCGAGCCGTCGTTTCGCGTCGCTCCCCGACACGCTCTGCCCGCTCTGCGTGACGCAGCGCCTGACTCAGGCGCAGCTGCTCGCGGCGCGAGGCGCGGTGAAGGAGGCGGCCGAGATCCTGGGACAACGTGTGAGCCTGCTGCCGTCCATGTACGTCGTCATGCTCGCGATGGAGGAGGCGCGAGTGGCAGAGCGGCGGGGCGACCTGACGTACGCGAAGCGGAGATACGAGTTCGTCACGCGCGCGTGGTCGAACGCCGATCCCGAGCTCTCCGGCGTGGTGAACGAGGCACGCGTCGCGATCCGGCGAGTGTCGCGGTGATCTGTTGGTGCGGCATGCGCATTGGTGCGGGCCAGCGTGGTCTGCAATGTAGGGCGAAGACCGTGGCGGCGGCGCTGTGTTCCGCGAGAGAGGCGACCTCTTCGCCTTGATCGATAGGCATCGCGCCGAGGTCGGCGTGACGGCGTTGTGCCGGGGCGACCTCGTGACGGCGGCAGGCTTCTATGCCTCGCGCCGTCGTGAAGTCAGTGCCCACGCGAAGCAGGACCGGACCTCGAGCACGGAGACCTCTGGCGGTTGTGAGATGGTGGCCTCGACAACCCCAGCTTGTAACCGTTACGACCGAGTGAACACCCCCACCTGCGAAACAACGTGTCCGGTAATCACAGCTGGCGCCTACGACTGCGCCCGTAGCCTCTTCACGTAAATCCGGATCCGCGCCGCGTTGGTGCCCACGTCGCTCCCGCCCACGCGCGACACCGACCGCACGTCCACTCGGCTCGCCGTCCCCGCCACGGCATCCGCCGGCCGCACGCGGATCACGATGTCGTCCTTGAACTTGAAGAAGCGCGTCGTCGCTGTGGCCTCGATGCGGCCGCTGGCCGAGTCGGTGGCCACCATCGTCCACCCCATTCCCTCCGCCGCGCGCTTCGCACGGATGAACGCCTCGGCGGGAGGCACCGGCATCGTCACCGGCTGGATGTCGGGATAGGCGACGCGCTGCTTTGCGGCGACGCTATCGCCCCCGTACTCCGCCTTGTTCTTCGCGTTGACGCGCAGGGGAAGAATGGCAACGAACGGCGGCGGATCCTGAGTGTCGGTCGTGATGTCGTGGATCGGCGGCACCCCGCCGGCGCGCTGCTTCCAACTCCACGGCATCCACACCGTGGCAAGGGCGACGACGAGCGCGAGGCTGAATCCCAACACATGTCGGCCGGCGGGGCGCACGAAGGCCAGTCCGATCACTGACAGGAACGCGCCGGCGATGCCGAGCCAGGCGGCCCACTTGAGCAGGGTGAACGCCGTCTTGAGCGTCCACCACTCTTGCTGGTAGCCGAGTCCGGCGACGGCGAGCATCACCGCGCCGAACACAACGACAGTAACCGTGATGACGAAGATTCTCGACGAGCCCATAAGAACCGTATTCGTGAAGGGGAGGGCGCTGTGGCGGACCTTGAAGGTTAGCGACGAACCGCCCGGGACGCGCAGCCGTTCCCGTCGTACCTTACCGGAATGCTCATTCCGCTCTCCTTCGCCGCCTTCGCCCCCGCAAACCAGACTTACTCTCGAGTGCTGCATGAAACACAAGGACGCACCGCGCGGAGGTCGTCATCGCTCTGGCCAACGCACCCCGGATCACCAATCTCGGTGATGTCACGCACGGTTCCCGCATCGTGAAACGAGCGCCGCAGAATCTCGCGGAGTACGAAGCCGCCGCGCGCGAGGCGCTGTCGCCTGCCGTCTACGATTACTATGCGGGTGGCGCGGAGGACGAGTTGACGCTCCGCTGGAACCGCGCATCCTTCGGGCAGTTCATGCTGCGCCCGCGCGTGCTGGTGGACGTGAGCCGCATCGAGACGTCAGTCACCGTGCTCGGCGAGCGCATCGCGGCGCCGGTGCTTCTCGCGCCCACCGCGTTCCAGCGGCTCGCACACCCGGATGGCGAGCGCGCGACTGCTCGTGCTGCGCGCTCGACCGGCACCATTCTCGTCGCGAGCACGCTGTCCACGTGCTCGATTGAAGAGATCGCTGCCGACGCCGGCGTACTCTGGCTCCAGCTGTACGTATTCCGCGATCGCGCCATCACGCGTGCGCTCGTCGAACGCGCGGAGGCAGCGGGGTGCAGGGCGATCTGCCTCACGCTGACCGTTCCCGTGCAGGGCAATCGCGAGCGTGATGCTCGCAATGGCTTTGCACTCCCGGTCGGAGTGGAGATGGCGAACTTCCTCGGCCTGCGACAGGCCGGATTTCCGGATGCCGCTGGCTCGCGGTTGAACGCGTTCATCGGCCAGGAGTTCGACCCGTCGCTGTCGTGGGACTCGGTGGCATGGCTTCGCTCGATCACGAAGCTCCCGGTCGTGCTCAAGGGCATCCTGACGCCCGAGGATGGATTACTCGCCGTCGAGCATGGTGCCGATGCAGTGATCGTGTCGAATCACGGCGGGCGGCAGCTCGATGGCGGCGAGCCGACGCTGTTGGCGCTGCCGCGAGTCGTCTCGGCGGTTGCTGGGCGGATCCCGGTATTGATGGACGGAGGTGTGCGCCGCGGCGCCGATGTGGTCAAGGCCATCTGCCTCGGCGCGACCGCCGTGCTCATCGCCCGGCCCTACCTGTGGGGACTTGCCGTTGGTGGGCAAGGTGGCGTGGAAACCGTGATTGGAATTCTGCGCGCCGAGATCGAGCGGACGATGGCGCTGCTCGGCCGACCGACGTTGGGCGAGCTGGACGAATCGGCGCTGGTGCCCACTCCGCGGGGCCTGTCGTTGAGTGCGGTGCAGGCCGGCGAAGAGTGACATCCAATGGGGCGTTCCGCATATTCGCGCCGTCGTGTGGCCGTCACGGCGTTGTCCTCCCTTCACGACCGCTATAGAACTGAATGCCCGAGCTTCCTTCGCGCCCGTCTGACGTTCCCCTGAATCGTCGACGGTTCCTGCAGGCGGTCGGCGCCATCGCCGGCGGTCTCGGGCTCGCATCGGCCGGAAGTGCGTGCGATGTGCGCGAGTATGCGCGCGCACATGGGGCCAAGCTTCGACTCTCGATCGCGACGGGTCCGATTGGCGGCACCTACTATCTCTACGGGGGAGGGCTGGCGAACGTCATCAGCCGGCACATTCCGAACGTCGAGGCGACCGCGGAACTGACGGGGGCCTCGGTCGACAACCTGAAGTTCCTGCGCCAAGGACGAGCGGACCTCGCGTTCGTTGCCGGCACCTCACTCTACGAGGCGTACTCCGGAACGGAGTCGTTTCGCGACCTCGGGCGTGTCCCGGTACGGGCGCTCGCCGTGCTCTACGTGCAGCCGCTGCATCTCGTCACCTTCGCGGAGCAGCGGATCGGCTCACTGAAGGACCTGCGCGGCAAGGTCGTGTCGACTGGAACACCAGGGAGCGGGACCGACGAGATGGTCCCGCGCCTTCTTCGCGCCGCGGGCCTCGATCCGGCCACGGATATCCGACGCCATCGGCTGGGGCCGTCGAACGCCGGCGAAGCGCTGCGGGACGGAAAGATCGATGCGTTCTTCTGGAGCGCCGGAGTGCCCAGCGCCGCGGTGCTCGACCTCGCGACGTCGTTTCGCGAGCGGCTTCGCCTCGTCGCGACAGCGGACGTCCTTCCCGCCCTTCAGCGCCCTGACACACCGCCGCTCTTTCTGCACTCGATCATCCCCGGGGGAAGCTATCCGGGCATCGCGCACGATGTCGCGACCGTCGGCGTCGCAACACTGCTCGTCGCCGATGCATCGCTGGACGAGGCACTCGCCCATGACATCACGCGCCTGCTGTTCGATCGGCGCGAGGAGCTGGGCGCGGTGCACGCCCAGGCCCGGAATCTGACCGTCACCTTCGCAAGCAGCGGGTCGCCAATTCCCTTTCACGCAGGAGCCGCCCGCTACTACGGCGAGCAGGGCATGTCACCGCGGCCGCAGTGACTGCGCCGAGCGGTGCGCGCCTCGTCGACAGCGATGATGCCGGCATTGCGCTCGGTGAAATCCCGCCGGAGCGAGCGGCCGCGCTCCTGGAGCAGTTCGAGGCCGAAGCGGCGACACGTCCCGCATCGGCCACTCCGCGCCGGCTCATCACGGTGCTCTCGGCGGGCCTCGCGCTCTATGCGATCTACTGGGT
>JBDSSY010000295.1:0-6042 GCA_039928585.1 Gemmatimonadaceae bacterium
CTCCGCGCATGCGGGCGACCCGCTCAGCTTCATCCTCAACGACATGGCGCAGAATGAACACCTGCGCGAGTCGAACGAACTCGCGGAACTCATCCAGCGTCGCCTGGCGCGCGTGCATCCCGGCACGAACCGCGGGGTGAAGCAGGCGGGATTCCGAGTGCTGGTCACCGCGTTCATGCCCGCCGTGCTGGTGGAGATCGGGTTCGGCAGCAATCCGGCCGATGCGGCATACATCACGGATCCCGCGCGCGTGGAGGAACTGTCGGCAGCGATCTCGGATGCCGTCGTCGAGTATCTTCAGCGATACGAGCGCCGGGTCTCGGTCGGGCCGTCGTCGGTCGCCGGGGGAGGATTAGCCCCACCGTGATCGCGACCCGCTCCGCACTCGCGGTACGGGTGGCCGGTCTGGAATTCCAGAATCCGATCGTACTGGCGGCGGGCACTGCCGCGTACGGGCGAGAGCTGGCCGACGTCGTGAACCTGGCGGCGCTGGGGGGGCTGGTCACCAAGGCGGTCAGTCCACTACCGCGCGCCGGCGCGCCGGCGCCTCGGGTCGCTGAATTCGATGGCGGGATGATCAATGCCGTCGGACTCGCCAATCCCGGTGTGGACGCGGTGCGCCGCGAGCACCTTCCATGGCTTGCCACGTCGCTACCGGGCGTGCGCAAGATCGCGAATGTCGTCGGGTTCGCGGTCGAGGAGTTCGCTGCCGTCGTCGAAGAACTGGACTCCGCGCTCGCGGCCGAAGGTACCGGTGGTGCGCTCGACGCGTACGAGCTCAACGTGAGCTGCCCCAACGTCAAGGCTGGAGGGCTGGAGTTCGGCGCGGATTCCGCCGCTCTGGCCGAGGTCGTTCGGCGTGCGCGGAGCGTCACCACCCGACCGTTGTTCGTCAAGCTGTCACCCACGCTGCCCGACATTGCCCGGAGCGCGTCGATTGCGGTGGATGCGGGCGCTGACGCGCTCACGCTGGTGAACACGCTGCCGGGACTCGTGATCGATGTGTCGCGGCGACGAGCGGCGCTGGGGTTCGGGACGGGTGGGGTAAGCGGTGCCGCGCTCCTGCCCGTCGGCGTCCTGGCCACCTGGAAGGTGCGACGTGCGGTGAAGGTGCCGCTCGTCGGCATCGGGGGCGTCGGGTCCTGGAGCGACGCCCTGCAGTACATCCTTGCCGGCGCCTCGCTGGTCGGCATCGGAACGGCCATGCTGCGCGATCCTCGGGTGCCGGAGCGCGTGGTGCGCGATCTGACGCGCTGGTGTCGCACGAATGGAGTCGATCGCCTGTCAGACCTGACCGGGTCGCTTACGGTGTCATCCTGATCGACCGCCCGAGTGCACCGCGAGCGCTCCCGATCGTCGCGCTCGACGTCGCCTCGGCCGCCGAGGCGCTCGGGCTCGCCCGTCAGCTGGGCGACAGCTGCCGGTTCTACAAGGTGGGGAGCGAACTGTTCACCGCCGCTGGCGGAGCGATCGTGCACGAGTTGCAGGACGAGTTCGGTGCCGATGTCTTCCTCGATCTCAAGCTGCACGACATTCCAAATACCGTGGCCGGGGCGGTGCGCAGCGCTGCGGCATTGGGAGTGCGCTTGTTGACCGTGCACGCGTCCGGGGGACGCGCGATGCTGGAGGCAGCGCAGGAGGCGGCTCGACACTCGGCCGCTCGCGGCTCGGCGTGCGACCTCCTCGCCGTCACCGTCCTCACCTCGTTCGACGCCACGACCCTGGGCGATGCGTGGGGCCGAACGGGGATCGCGATCGAGCGCGAGGTGGTGCGTCTGGCCGACGACGCGGTACGCGCCGGGCTGCATGGCATCGTGTGCAGCGGCGCCGAGGCGTCGGCGGTGCGGGCCGCTCATGGGGACCGCCTCGCGCTGCTGGTGCCCGGGATTCGCCTGGCGGGCGGATCGGCGCACGACCAGCGCCGGGTGATGACGCCGGCGGCCGCACAATCGGCCGGTGCGCGCTACCTCATTCTGGGGCGGGCGGTGACGGCGGCAGCGGATCCGAGACGGGCGATGCAGACCGTGTTGTCGGAGCTCGCGGCAGGCGTCTGAGGAACGTGTCGTCGTTGAATTGACGACGGCTGGAGCAGGCCCGAACTCGCCGTATCTCGCGGGGTTGCGTGAACTTACCGCCCTCATTATCCTACGAGTCTGACCCGGAAATTCTCACGTTTTGCATCGATGGTGGTTTCGTGAAAGTCCGCAGCAGCGTCAAGCCGATCTGCGAGCACTGCAAGGTTGTCAAGCGCAACGGCGTGACTCGCATCATCTGCAAGCGCAATCCAAAGCACAAGCAACGTCAGGGCTGATAGAACATGGCTCGTATTTCTGGCATCGATCTCCCGAAGGACAAGAAGGTCGAGATCGGTCTGACCTACATCTTCGGCATCGGACGCGCGTCTGCCCTGGAGATCCTGGAAAAGGCGGGGATCGACGCGAGTCTGCGCATCCGCGACCTCACTGACTCCGACGTACAGAAGCTGCGCGGCGTGATCGAGAAGGAGTACCGCGTGGAAGGCGCGCTCCGGACCGAAGTCGCCATGAACATCAAGCGGCTCATGGACATCGGATCGTATCGTGGCATTCGCCACCGTCGCGGGCTGCCCGTTCGTGGCCAGCGCACGCACACCAATGCGCGCACGAAGAAGGGCCCGCGCCGCGCGATCGCCGGCAAGAAGAAGGTAACCAAGTAACGTATGGCGACTGGAAAGAAGGCGAAGAAGGTGGTGGAGGCGGAGGGCGTCGCGCACGTGAACGCGACCTTCAACAACACCACGATCACGATCACCGACCCGCGCGGCAACACCATCGCGTGGGGATCGAGCGGCAAGGCGGGGTTCAAGGGCTCCAAGAAGAGCACGCCCTTCGCTGCGACGGTGGCATCCGAGCAGGCGGCGCGCGAAGCGCTGACGGCCGGCGTGAAGCGCGTCCACGTGCGAGTGCAGGGTCCGGGCAGTGGTCGCGAGTCCGCCATTCAGGCGCTCGCGTCCGCGGGGCTCCAGGTGAAGTCGATCAAGGACGTGACGCCGATTCCGCACAACGGCTGCCGTCCTCCGAAGCGTCGGAGAGTCTGAGATGGGCCGTTATACAGGACCAAGTTGCCGCCAGTGTCGTCGCGAGGGCACGAAGCTGTTCCTCAAGGCGCAGAAGTGCTTCACGGAGAAATGCCCCGTCGAGCGTCGCCCGTACGCGCCCGGCCAGCATGGGCAGGCGACGGCCCGCCGCCGCAAGGCATCGGAGTTCTCGAAGCAGCTCCGTGAGAAGCAGAAGATCAAGCGCATGTACGGCGTGAGCGAGAAGCAGTTCCGCAACACCTTCGAAAAGGTCAGCACGCAGCCCGGCATCACGGGCCACAACCTGCTGGCTGCGCTCGAGACGCGCCTCGACAACGTCGTGTACCGCATGGGCTTCGCCGGCAGCCGCAAGGCGGCGCGCCAATTGATTCGTCATCGGCATGTCGAAGTGAACCAGAAGGGCGTCGACATCCCGAGCTTCCACGTGCAGCCGGGGCAGGAAGTGCGTCTGCGCGTCAAGTCTCGTGAGCAGGTGTCGGTGTTGACGGCGATGGACCAGTCGTCGCGTGGCGCTCCGCTTTCCTGGATCGCGGTCGACAAGGAGACGTTCAGCGGACGCGTGCTCGAAAAGCCCGCCCGCACGAGCATCCCGATCGCCGCGCAGGAACAGCTCGTCGTGGAGCTTTACTCGAAGTAGGTCTGTAGGTCTGTAGGTCTGTAGGTCTGTACCCACCTACTCACCTACCCACCTACCGTAGTACCGCAGGTCGGGGCCCCAACCCCTTTACGAGTCTGCCACGCGTTGGGGGCGAGGCAGAGCGTTTCCGGCCGTCGATCGCCGGAATGACCCGAATCACCCGACCAACAAATGGCATCAACGATTGATCTCCGCGGGCTCGTCCGTCCGCAGCTGGTCGAAGCGACCAAGCGCGAGGACAACCCGAACGTCGCCGAATTCCGCCTGCAGCCGCTCGAGCGCGGCTTCGGCCATACGCTTGGCAACGCCATGCGCCGCATGCTGCTCTCGTCGCTCCGCGGCGCGGCCGTGTGGGGCGTGCGCATCGACGGCGTGGTCCACGAACATCAGACGATCCCCGGCGTGGTCGAGGACGTCCACCAGATCATCGGGAATCTCAAGACGCTGACGCTGACCCTGGCGGACGACGTCGAGAGCGCCGTGCTGCACATCCAGAAGAACGGAATCGGCGCCGTGACGGCCGGTGACGTGTCGTCCGTGAGCGGTGTCCGGATCGTCAATCCATCGCACCACATCCTCACGCTCCAGGACGACCGCGATCTCAACATCGAGCTCTACGTCAACAAGGGCCGTGGCTACATCGAGTCCGACCAGCACCCGCTCGACCGCGGCCTGCCGGTGGACCTGGTGCGTATCGACTCCATCTACAATCCCGTGCGCCGCGCCAACTTCTCTGTTGCCGAGACGCGCGTCGGACAGCGGACCGACTACGATCGCCTGACGCTGACAGTCGAGACGAACGGCACGATCACGCCCGAGGAGGCGGTGAGCTATGCCGCCGCCCTCGCGCAGACCCACTTCCAGTATTTCGTCGAGTTCGGCTCACACAGCTCGGCCCCCGTCGCCGGCGGTTCGATGGACGGCAATGCGACGGACGGCGTCCGGATGCAGGGCCTGCTCAAGACGCCGATCGACGATCTCGAGCTGTCGGTGCGCTCGGTCAACTCGCTCAAGAACTCCAACATCCGGAGCCTGGGCGATCTGGTCCGGCAGACGGAGAGCCAGATCCTGCAGGTCAAGAATTTCGGCAAGAAGTCGCTTCAGGAGATCGCTGATCTGCTCGAGCGTGAAGGACTGAACTTCGGCATGCGGTTCGAGGAGAATGGCGAAGGCGTTCGTGTGCTCGATTGGGGCACACCACCGAGCCAGGCTGCCGCCGCCGCACCCGACGACGAAGAGGAGTAGGAGCGATGCGCCACCGGAAGGTTGGACGGCAACTGCGCCGAACGAGCGAGCAGAAGCTCGCCTTGATGCGAAATCTCGCGACCTCGCTGATCGAGAGCGAGCGGATCGAGACGACCGAGGCCAAGGCGAAGGAGCTTCGGCCGTTCATCGAGAAGCTGGTCACGAAGGCCCGCGCCGGAACGCTGCATGCGCGCCGGCTGGCCATCCGACACATCCACAAGCGTGCCGCGGCGGACAAGCTCTTCCAGGAGATCGGGCCGAAGTTCGCGACGCGGCCCGGTGGCTACACGCGCATCCTGAAAACCGGCCACCGCAAGGGTGACGGCGCCGAAATGGCGATCATCGAGTTCTGCCAGGACTGAGACCATGGCCATTCAGCGTAATCGCTGCTACCACTGCGACAAGGGCGTCGCCTTCGGCAACAACGTGTCCCACGCGAACAACAAGACGCGTCGGACGTGGAAGCCGAACCTGCAGGTGGTCCGCACGCTCATCGACGACAAGATTACGAAGGTGAAGGTTTGCACGCGCTGCCTCAACGCCGGAAAGGTCCCGCGTGCCCCGCGCGGCGTGCAGGTGGCCTGACCGGACCGTTCGAGTCGCCAGATACCCTGAAGGGAGCTCTCCGGGGCTCCCTTTTTCGTCTCCGTCCCTACTTTCCCTCCATGCGTACCGCACTCATCACCGGCATCACGGGACAGGACGGCTCCTACCTCGCCGAGTTGCTGCTCGAGAAGGGGTATCGCGTCGTCGGCGTGGTCCGTCGCAGCTCGACCACGCCGTACGAGCGCATCGCACATCTGGTGGACCGCGTCGAGCTGATGTCGGCTGACCTGCTGGATCAGACGTCGCTCACGGACGTGGTGCACGAAGCACAACCGGATGAGATCTACAATCTGGCGGCGCAGAGCTTCGTGCAAACGTCGTGGACGCAGCCCGTTCTGACGGGGGAATTCACGGCGCTCGGCGTGACGCGCATGCTCGAAGCCATGAAGAAGGCCGCGCCGAAGGCGCGATTCTATCAGGCCAGTTCGAGCGAGATGTTCGGCAAGGTGGTCGAGGTGCCGCAGCGCGAGTCCACGCC
>JBDSSY010000296.1:0-7021 GCA_039928585.1 Gemmatimonadaceae bacterium
CGCCTTGTTGTCCTGCATCATCGCCTCGCACGAATACGTGCGCAGCGCGCCGGCGAACCGCTCGGAATCCGTCTTCTGTCCGGTCACGACGGGCATGGCGATCCAGCCTTCCATGAAGTCGCGATAGACGCCGAGCATCCGCCGTGCCTCCTCCTCGGCCTCGTCGTGCGTGACGTGCGCGGTGTGCCCCTCCTGCCAGAGAAACTCCGTAGTCCGGAGGAAGAGCCGCGTGCGCATCTCCCACCGCACGACGTTCGCCCACTGATTCATGAGGATAGGCAGGTCGCGATAGCTCTGTACCCACTTTGCGAACATCGTGTAGATGATCGTTTCCGACGTGGGGCGAATGATGAGCGGCTCTTCGAGTTTCTTGCCCCCACCGTGCGTGACGACGGCCGCCTCGGGGGCGAACCCTTCAACGTGCTGCGCTTCCTTGTGGAGAAACGACTCCGGAATCAGCAGCGGGAAATATGCATTCTGATGGCCGGTCGCCTTGAACATGTCGTCGAGCTGGCGCTGCATCCGCTCCCAGATGCCATAGCCATTGGGGCGAATGACCATGCATCCCTTCACGGGCGAGTAGTCCGCCAGCTCGCTGCGCAGGACCACCTCGTTGTACCAGGCGCTGAAGTCCGCTGCGCGCGTGGTGAGCTTTCGATCGTCAGCCATTCCGTCCGTCGTCGTTCGAGAGAGTCACGAATTCCCTGGCACCGCTCGCCTGCGCGGCCTTCTTCTGCCTGGAGAGCGATTGCGGGCGTAGCGCATACTCCACCGACCGATCGTCGGCGCGCAGCCGCGCCGCTTCGCGCATGACGCGCTCGAGCGGATCGTGCTCGGTGCCGGCGAGCCAGATGTCCGACCCCGACGGCGTCGGCGTCAGCAGTCCCTTTGCTCGCAGCAACTCGCCCAGCACCACATCCCCCATGCCGAAACCGAGCGCGGGCATGTCTGCGCCTCCGAGCGAGGCGAGCAAGGTATCGTATCGTCCACCACCGGCGATCGCGCGGAATTCGCCCGAGCGGTCGAACACCTCGAACACGATGCCCGTGTAGTACGCCAGGCCGCGCACGATCGACAGATCGAGTCGCAGCCAGGACTCGTCGCCGCCGAGTAACGCGGCCACGTAGCGCATGTAGCGGCCGAACTCCTCCACCTGTGTGGCGGCGGCGCCGCTCGTGACGCGAGACTGCACCTCGGCGAAGTCGACGTTGGCGATCGTCACGATACGTTCGATCGCCTCCGCCGGTACGTCCAGCGCGGTGAGCTTCTCGGCCGACACCGCGACCGGCGTCCGCTCCAGCTTGTCGATGATGCCGTAGACGCCGGCCAGTGCGCTCGGCGGCACTCCGAGGCTCTCCAGAACTGCCTGAAGAATGCGCCGGTCCGACACACGCGCCACCACGTCGTTCGACGTCAGCCCGAATGCCCGCACGATGTCGACGGCGCACGCCATCAGCTCCGCATCGGCAGCGACGTCTGCCTCACCGAGCAGGTCCACGTTGAGCTGATAGTGCTCCCGCAACCGGCCCTTCTGTTGCCGCTCGTAGCGGAACAGCTGCGGCATGCTGAACCAGCGTACGGGCTTGCGCAGCGCATTCGCCCTCGCCGCCACCATGCGTGCGACGGTCGGCGTCATCTCGGGACGCAACGCGACCGCACGGTCTCCCTTGTCCACGAAGGTGTAGAGCTGACCGACGATCTCCTCACCGCTCTTGCGCGTGTACAGCTCGAGCGGCTCGAGCGGTGGTCCATCGTACTCGACGAAGGCATACCGTCGCGCCACATCCCGCCACGTCCGCATGATGAACGCGCGCTCGGCGAGCTCCTGGGGATAGAAATCGCGGAATCCGGGGAGAGCGCCTTTGAACATCTCGAAACTTAGTCCGCGAGCGGAGACACCTGCAACCGCGCCATCGCGTCGCCCACGGTGTGGAAGGAGCCGGTCACGAGTGTCGTGGAACCCTCGTCGCTGCCCTGGCGAATCGCCTCGTCGAAATCGGGAACGGCGCTCGCGGGATACCCCCGTGACGCCGCATATGCCAACACCTCCTCCAGCGGCCATGTGCGGCTGGCAGGCGCGGTGGGCGCATTCGTGAGGAGGAAACGAGATACGACGGGCGCCAGCGCGTCGAGCATCGCACGCCAGTCCTTGTCACCCAGCACGCACAGCACGGCCACGACCGGTGCATCACGCACGACGGCATCGATGCTCGCGGCCACGGTGCGCGCGCCATCAGCGTTGTGCGCGACGTCGAAGATCCAGCGGCCCACGCGCTGAAAGCGCCCTGGAAGACGCACCGCCCGCACGAGCGCCACGGCGTCGGCAAGCGGCACGCGAAAGCGTCCGCCTGCTGCGTCGAGGACGGTCAGTGCGAAGGCGAAGTTGTCGACCTGGTGCCGGCCCACCAGGGGCGTACCCACGATGCGATCATCTCCCAGTGCGCGGAGTCGAAACTCCGTGCCGAGCGCACTCACGGCGATCTCCGTCGCCTCCGACTCTTCGACCACGATCCGGACTGACGATGCGCCTGCCTGCCGCGCGGCGCGCGCCAGCCAGCCGCGCACGCCGGCATCCCTCTCGCCGATCACGGCGGGCACGCCGGACTTGAATATGCCGGCCTTCTCCGCCGCAATGGCTTCCAGCGTCTCACCCAGATACTCGGTGTGATCGAGGCCGATCGACGTCACCCCGGCCGCGACGGGCATCACGACATTCGTCGAGTCGAGCCGCCCTCCGAGGCCCGTCTCCACGAGCGCGACGTCGATGCGCGCCCGCGCGAAGTGGTCAAAGGCGAGCGCGGTCGTCGCTTCGAAGAATGACGCGCCCAGCCGCTCGACGGCAGGGGTCCATCCATCGATGAACCGGACGACATCCTCGGCGGCGATCGGCTCGCCGTTCACGATGATCCGCTCGCGGAAATCCACCAGATGCGGCGATGTGTAGCGTGCGACCCGCAGACCCCGGCCGCGCAGCAGTGCCTCGGCCGTCGCGACGGAGCTGCCCTTGCCATTCGTGCCCGCGATGTGAATGACGGGAAAGGCAAGGTGCGGATCGCCAAGTTCGGCGAGCAGTCGTCGTGTCCGCTCGAGCCCGAACTTGTACGTACCCGTCGTTCGCGCGTAGAGGTACTCGAGCGCGGCGGGGTACTGTGTCAGGTCGCCGTCCACCCCGACGCGGCTGGCCGACCGCTCATGTGGCGCAGCAATTGGCCGACCGTGTGCTTCAGGTCGCGGCGATGCACGACCTGATCGACCATGCCGTGATCGAGCAGGAATTCCGCCGTCTGGAATCCCTCCGGCAGATCCTGCCCCAGGGTTTGCTTGATCACCCGCGGGCCGGCGAAGCCGATGACGGCGCCAGGCTCGGCGAGAATCGCATCGCCAAGCATGGCGTAGCTCGCGCTCACGCCACCCGTCGTGGGATTCGTGAGGATGGCGATGTATGGCAGGCGCCGTTCGGCGAGCTGGGCGAGCACTGCGCTCACCTTCGCCATCTGCATCAGCGACAACACTCCCTCCTGCATCCGGGCGCCACCGGACGCGCAGACGATGAGGAGCGGATGCTTGCGTTCCAGCGAGCGCTGGCCAAGTCGCGCGATCTTCTCGCCGACGACTGAACCCATCGAACCGCCCATGAAGGCGAAGTCCATGACGCCAAGGCTCGACGGCAATCCTTCGATCGTGCCCGCGACCGCGAGGAGCGCATCACCGTCGCCCGCATTCGTCGTCGCCTTCTTGATGCGTGCCGGATATTCCGGAAAGCCGAGTGGATCGCTGGAGCGGATCGCGATTTCGAGCTCCTCCGCCGATCCCTCGTCGAGGAGCAGATTGGAATAGTCGATGGCGCGAATGCGGCGATGGTAATCGCAATTCGGACAGACGTTGAAGTTACGAATGAACTTCTCGCGAATGTCCGTGTGACCGCATGCCTCGCACTTCTCCCACACATCGGGGGGAATTTCGAGGCGATCTCGCTGCGGTTGTCGCGGTTTTTTCTCCTTCCGAAACCAGGCCATAGCGGGACAATGTGCCCGGATTTGTGAGGATGGGCAAGGGAGAGGACGGGGTGGGGCCAGCGCAATCGGAAGCGACTCGCGCCGCGTGCAGTGCGTGTCCCTCACTGCTCACGGCTTCAGGCTGACCGCTTCCTGCTCTTCGCTCGCGACCTTCAGTTGACCGGAGAGCCGCGAGCAACTCAAGCGCGGAGAGGCCAGCTGGAAGCGGTGAGCACTGAGTGCCTGGTAGGGGAACGCGCCCTCTCTATACCGCGAACGGCCCGTTCCGTCCTCCTCGTCCCTCCGCCGAGATCCGGATGAGGACACCGATCGCCAACCAGCTCGCCAGCATGAAGCTGCCGCCGTAGCTGAAGAAGGGGAGCGGGATGCCCGTGATGGGCATGAGATTGAGCGTCATGCCGACATTCACGAGCACATGCACGAACCAGCTCGCGAGCAGCCCGAATGCGACGAGGCTACTGAACGAATCGTTGGCCCGCTCGGCGATCTTCGTCACTCGCAGGAAGAGCAGCAGGAACAGGGAGAAGGCGATGATGACGCCCAGGAACCCCAGCTCCTCACCGACCACGGCGAAGATGAAATCCGTGTGCTGTGCCGGCAGGAAGGCCAATCGTTTCTGGGTACCCTGCGTGTAGCCCTTGCCGAACCAGCCGCCCGATCCAATGGCGATCTGCGACTGGATGACATGGTACCCGGCCAGGCGCCGATCGATGTCGGGATTGATGAACACGAGCAACCGCTTCTGCTGATACGGCGCGAGTTTCTCCCAGATGATGGGCGACGCGACGCCGAAGATGACGTTGACGACGACCAGGAAGATGCCCTCGTACATGTACGGCTTGTACCAGAGCACGAGCGCGATGAGGAGCAGGAACCACGCGCCCCAGAGCTGCGTATTGAAAGCGAGGATGAGGCTGACGACCGGACTGGCGATGAGAATCAGCAACGGCCAGGACACACCGGCCCAGAACAGCATCGCGAACGCAAAGCCCACGAAGACGATTCCGGTGCCGAGATCGGGCTGGAGCATGATGAGCGCCCAGGGTACCATGACGACGAGACCCGGCTTCCACAGCTCGAGCAGTGATCGAGGAGGCTCCCGGAACGTCGCCAGCACCTTCGCAAGGGCGAGCACGACGGTGATCTTGGCCAGCTCGGACGGTTGACCGATCCGGATGCCTCCAATGGCCAGCCAGCTCTTGGAGCTGGCCGCCGTGCCCGCGCCCGTGCCGATGAACACGAGGAGCACGAGCATCGTGATCGTCACGAAATACATCGGCCACGTCATCCAGTCGATGAGGCGCACAGAAAAGCGTGACACGGTGTACGCGGCGCCGAGCGAGATGAAGAACCAGATCAGCTGCGACTTCCACAGCCCGCCCACGAAGGTGCGCACATCTGTTTGCCCGGCCGAGTAGACGGTGGCAATGCCGAAGGTCGAGAGCGCGAGCGCGGTGAGGACGAGCGGCCAGTCGATCGGAAAACGCCGCGTGCTCATCTCAGCCGTCCACCATCTGCTCGGCGATGGGCGTCACCTTGAGGTAGGCCTGGATGATCTTCGAGGCGATGGCGGCGGACCGTGTGCCGTGCCCGCCGAACTCGATCATGACCGCGACGACGATCTTCGCATCATTCGCCGGCGCGAAGCCGACGAACCATGCGTGATCCTGTTCAACGCCGTTCACGAACGTCCCACTCTGGCCCGTGCCTGTCTTGCCCGCGAGCGACACGCCCTTGATCGCCGACGCCGATGCGGTGCCGCCCTGCACCACGCCCACGAGGGCGGCGCGCACCTGGTCCAGCTGGTCGGGCGTCAGATGCATGAGCACCTCACGCTCGACCTTCGTGCGCGCGATTCGCGGGCGCGGCGCCGCGCCATCGGTCGCCAGGGCGGCGTAGAACCGCGCCATGTTGAGAATGGTCTGGGAGTTCTCTCCTTGACCGATGGACAGGTTGAGAATGACGGCCTGCGACCAATTGCGTGGCCCGTACTTCCGGTTGAAATAGTCGGTCGATTCCGGCCACCGCGGACGCCGCTCTTCGGGTAGGTCGAGCCCGGCCTTCCGGTTCATGCCCAGCTTCACGCCGCCCGCCAGCAGGCGCGTGAGACCAAGCTTGAGCCCGAGCTGGTAGAAGTACACGTCGCACGACTTGGCGATCGCGCCCTGCAACGTCAGGTTGCCATGCCCGCGCTTGTCCCAGCAGCGGAAGTATCGATTGCCGAACTGCATGCCACCCGTGCAGGGAATGGGCATCTTGTCGTTCATCTGGATGACCTTCTCCTCCAGACCCATCACCGTCGTCGCGAGCTTGTACGTCGAGGCGGGAGGATACGTGCCCTGCAGCGCCTTGTTGTAGAGCGGACGTCGAGGGTCGGTCCGCAGAGAATCCCAGTATTGCGCCGGAATGCCGCCAATGAATCGATTCGCGTCCCACGTGGGGGCGCTATACAGGGCGAGCACTCCGCCCGTCTTCGGGTCGATGGCCACCGCTCCGCCCTGGAGCGAATCGCCGAAGATGCCGGCGACGAAGCGCTGCAGGTCGAGATCGATGTTCGTGTAGAGGGGCGGCGCGGCCACCGGAATGAGATCCGGCCGAGCGCCACCTGCTTCGCGTACGATGCGGCCGCGAGCATCGACTTCCACGAACTGACTGCCTTCCTTCCCGCGCAGCACCTTCTCGTATTCCTTCTCGAGCCCCTGCTTACCCGTCTGCTGCCCCGCCTTGTAATCGGCGAAGGCCGGCTGTGTGAGCTCGGTCTCGGTCACTTCGGCCGTGTAGCCGACAAACGGCGAGACAACGGGACCGTCAGGATAGAATCGGCGCGGCGCACTCTGGATGATGAGTCCTGGAAACTGCGTCCGATGCTCTTCCAGCACGCTCACGACGTCGAACGACGCATCCTGAATGATCACCGTCGGACGCGCTGGCGCGCGCCGGAACCGGCGCAGTCCCTGCTCGATTTGCGCGTTGCTGAGGCTGATGGTGCCGCTCAACCGCTGGAG
>JBDSSY010000297.1:0-30341 GCA_039928585.1 Gemmatimonadaceae bacterium
CGTCGCTGCTCTTCCACTGCACGACCTCGGCTTTCCCGAGCGCCAGATCCCGGATCTGCGGGTTGTGGTCGGTGAGCTGGCGCGAGGTGAGCAGCCCGGTGCCGATCGTGGCGACATGCACGTCGGCGGGCCGCTGTGGGTCGGACATCGTGAACACGACAGTCCGTCCATCGCGCGAGATGCTGCCGCCGTTGACGACGCCTCGCACGTCCGTGAGCGCGCGCGGCGTGCCGCCCGCCGATGGAACAGCGAACAACTGCGTCGTCGTGCGCACCGACGCGCCGAAGTAGAGCGTGCGGCCGTCGGATGACCAGGTCGGCGCGTTCGGCTGGTAGAGAAAGCCCGGCGCCACCATGCGCGGCGTGCCGCCCGACGCCGGCACCACGGCCAGCTGCGACTGCCGGACGTCGCTGCCGGCGCTGGTGATGTAGGCGATCTGCGTTCCATCGGGCGACCATCGCGGCGACTGGTCGCCGCCAGCGTTCTCCACGAGCGTCCTCGGCGCACCACCCGCCACGGGCACGACGTGAAGATCACTCAGGCTGCCGTCGTCAGCGCGCGGCGTCGGTGTCGTGCTGAACGCGATGCGTGTTCCATCGGGCGACCACTGCGGATCGTTCGCCACCGCGTCACCCGTCGCCAGCATGCGCGCCTTCCGCGTCACGACATCGAGCACCCACAGCCGGTTGAATTTGTAGTTCGTGTCGACCACGATCGCATCGTCCTTGTCCTTGATCCGCTTCTCCTCCTCCGCCGTCGGCTCCTGGTCGGCGATGAACGCGATCGACCGGCCGTCGGGCGACCAGGCGATCTGACGCACGCCGCCCTTGTGCTCCGTCAGTCGCTCGGGCTCGCCCCCGAAGGCCGACATCAGGAAGATCTGCGGCTTCTCCTCGCGTGCCGAGATGAACGCGATCCGCCGGCCGTCGGGCGACCAGCGTGGCGACGAGTCGCTCTTCTTGTGGGTCGTCAACCGGCTTGGTGACTCGCCCGCCGTGGATGCGAGCCAGATGTCGGCATCGCTGGCATTCTGCTCGAGGTCGGCGCGCGTGACCATGTACACCACCCACTTTCCGTCAGGCGAGATCTGCGCGTCGCTCACGGTGCGGAGCGCGATGACATCGTCGAACGTCATGCGGCGCGGGGTCGACGCTCGGGCCGACGCCTCCTGACCGCCGGCGTCAGAGACGGCTGGCGCGACAAGCAGCAGGAGAGCGCAGAGCGGACGAGCGAAGTATCGCGGCACGTGGCGGGCCTGGAAGTGGGGAGCCCCAAACATTTCGCGCCGGCCAGTCGCGGGCAAGCGGCTCGCCACCTGCGGGCCGGATCGCCGTCACCGCGTTGGCTTGCGCGGCAGTGGAGGAGCCGCCGCGGGCGGACGCCGATGTCGCGTCGCCTGCTCGTACGCGTACGCGAGCCCGATCAGCGTCGGCTCGCTCCACGCCCGCCCGAACAGCGTCACCCCCGCTGGTAGCACATCGCGCGTGTACCCCATCGGCACTGTAATCGCGGGGAATCCCGTGCTCGGAGAGAAGAGCTGGCTGTTGTCCCCCGCCGGCGTGTTGAGATCGCCGATCAACCGCGGCGGATTGCTCCATGTGGGATAGACGAATGCATCGAGGCGCAGCGAGTCCATCGTCGCCGTCACCGCGGTGCGCAGCCAGGCGCGGAAATCGTCTCGCGCCCGGCAACCCGGATTCCGCGCCGGTGGCAGCGACTCCGCCTGCGCCGCTTCGAGTCTTGGCTGGATCGTTGGGTGAAACCGGCGCGATCGAATAATCTCCGCCACGGTGTGCACCGGCGCGCGCGTTCCCTGCCGGGCGAGCCAGGCCTCGAGGTCGAACTTGAACTGGTTGCACGAGCCGGTGAATGCGCGCAGCCGCTCGTCCAGCCCGCCGATCGAGGCAGAATCGACGATCACCGCGCCCTGCCGGCGCATGTCGGCGAGCGCCGCGGTGAACACGCGCACGACCGCGGAGTCCGTGCCCGGCCGTTCGTACGCCTGCCGCAACACGCCGATGCGCGCACCGCGCAGTGCAGTCCGATCGAGCGACGTCGTGTAATCGCGTGCGCGGTGACCACGCGAGCGCGCCGTCACCGTATCGGCCATGTCCTCGCCGGCCACGACCTGGAAAATCGTCACCGCATCGGCCACCGTGCGCGCCATCGGTCCGGCGATGTCGGCCGCGAGGTTGAGCGGCGCGATTCCGTCCCGGCTCGTCAGCCCCATTGTCGAGCGGATACCGACGAGTGCCTGATGAGCCGACGGCCCGCGAATGGAGTTGCCGGTGTCGGTCCCGAGAGCCGCTTCGCCAAGGTTGGCAGCGACGGCCGCCGCCGATCCCCCGCTGGAGCCCGCCGTCACGCGGTCCAGCGCGTAGGGGTTCTTCGTGTAGCCCGGCAGGATGGAGCTCACCGTCTCGAACGGCGTGAATGCGAACTCCGCCATGTTCGACTTGGCCAGCACGATCGCTCCGGCTTCGCGAATGCGTCGCACCATGAACGCGTCCTGCGCCGGTCGCATCCCCTCGAGCGACAGCGAGCCCGCCGTCGTCGGCAGGTCGATCGTCTCGAAGTTGTCCTTCACGATGATCGGGATGCAGTGCAACGCGCCCATGCGGCTCCCGCGCGCCCTGTCGCCGTCGAGCGAGTCGGCCACGGCGCGCGCGTTCGGGTTGACGACGATCAGCGTATTGAGCGCGGGGCCGCGATGATCGTACGCCGCGATGCGGTCGAGGTATGCGCTCACCAGCCCGCGGCAGGTGAGCGTACCGGCGCGCATCGCGCCGTGCACGCCCGCGATCGACGCCTCGGTGACGTCGAACCCGGATGTCGTCGCGCGGCGCGGCGCGCTCGGTGCTTGTGCCGGCGTCATGACGGGAAGAAGCCCGGCCAGCAGGGCAGCGAGCAATGGGACAGTGCGCATGTCGAGGCGTGAAGGTCGAAACGTGAGGAAGAATTACGGCGCGATCGCGATACTGATCAGCGGACGATCGTGGGCGACGTCGCCGATCAGCGTGGCGACACCGGTTGTGAGGTCGATCGTGTAGAGTTGGGAGCGGGTCGGGTTTCCCGTGAGTGTCGCGTACGCCGTGCCGACGAAGCTCGTCCCGGCGCCGGTGCCGATGATGTCGAATCCGACGGCCAGGGTCGTGTTCACCCCGAGCGTCCCACGTGTGGTCAACTTGCCGCTGTTGGGGCTCTCGAGCAGCACGAGCGCATCGCGGTCGGCATCGATGGCGAACAGGTCGGTTGCCGTAGCGCCGGGCACGCTGTTCGTGTACGCCGTCCCAACGATGGTCGGGTTCTGTCCCGCATTCACGTCGCCGTCGGCGTAGGCGAGCGCGGTGTCCGTCGCCGCTACCACGCCAGTGATCGGATTGAGGCGAAGATTCTGCTCGGCGTCGCTATGCAGGCGGATGCGGTCAGCCTGCGGGTTGAAGTCGAAACCAAATGACGTGCCGGTCAGCGCTGGCGTGAAGGCCACGGTGGCGATGCTGGTTGCAGCGCCCGTCGTGGTATCCACGGTCACGACGCGATTGCCCGATGTGATGGCATACAGCCGGCGGTCGGAGATGCCCGGCGCATTCGCGCGGAAATCGATGCCGACGACGGTCTCGCCCGTGCCGAGACCGGTGATCGGAATTCGAAGGACGGCACCGCGCGTCGGATTGCCGCGGCCGAAGGAGACGAGGGTGTTCCGATCATCCACCCCGAAGATCGTCGCGCCGCGCGGAACACTCGCGCCCGGGCCGGTGACCGTGAAGGCAGTTTCGTCGCACGCAGCCACGCCCGCCATCAGGATCAAGGCGGACAGTACCGGGAGCGCACGCGTGCCGGTGACGAACGAGATGCTCGAGCGCATGGAAATCCTCGGGATGAAATGCGAAGGGGCAATCCGCCGCATGCTTTATGGCGTGACAATCCACTCGGCGCCGACGCGCGCCTGCAGGCCGGCGAACACCATGATCCCGTCCCAGAGATTCTGGAGCCGAAGGTGCTCGTTGGCCGCGTGCTGGTTGTTGTCGTGATTCGCGATGGGCACCACCACCAGCGGCGCGCGCAGGACGTCAGCGAATAACGCCGTCGGCAGACTGCCGCCAAGCGTCGGCACTTCGATCACGCTCACCCCGAGTCCTTCCGACACTGCCCGCACGACAGCGCGCGCCAGTGGCGTGTCAGGGCGGGTGCGCTGACCGGGATAGCCTTCGCTTCCCCAGTCGAATCGCAGCAGGCGACCGCCCGTCATCCGCGTTGCGCTGTCGGGCGCCGCATGGAGCACTGTGAATCCGCGGCGGCGCGCATGCGCCTCGATCAACGTGCGAATGCGCGCCGGTCGCTGATCGGGTACGAGGCGAAAGTCGATCGACGCCGTGGCCTCGGTTGGGATCGCATTGGCCGCTGCTCCCACCGGACCAGCATGCAGCGATCGCACATTGAGCGCTGGTTCCATGATCCGCTCCGCCAGCAACGCGCCTCGGCCCTCCGTCGCACCTGTCCCGAGGCCCAGCTCGCGTCGCAGCGCCGCATCGACCGACGGAACGGTGCGCAATGCGCGACGCTCGGCCGCGCTGATCGGACGCACGTCGTCGTAGAACCCCGAGACGAGGATGCGGCCCTCCATGTCGCGCAGCGACGCGATGAAGTTCGCGAGGATCGCCGCAGGATTGGGCGACCAGTTGCCGTAATGCCCGCTGTGCAGCGCTCGGGTGGCGCCGTAGGCCGTGATGACGACGTCGGTCACGCCGCGCACCCCCATCACGACCTGCTGCCGACGGCTCTGGTGCACGGGTCCGTCGGCGAACACCCAGCCGTCACTCGCCAGTAGATCGGCGTGCCGCTCGAGCAGGGCGCGTGTGTGGCCATTACCCGCCTCCTCCTCACCATCGAAATAGAACTTCAGGTTCACACTCGGTGCGATGCCCGCGGCACGCAGCGCGTCGAGTGCCACGAGCATCGCGACGATCGGCGCCTTGTCGTCGCCGGCCGACCGCGCGTACAGTCGCCACTCGGGTCCCGCCACACCGTTCGCCGTCGGCATGGCGACGATGCGACCGCCCTGCTCCAGCGGTCCGTCGCGCATCGTGGGCTCCCAGGGCGGTGTCGCCCAGCGCGCCGGCTCCACCGGTTGCCCGTCGTAGTGCGCATAGAGCACGATCGTACGAGTCGCGCCGGGCGTACGCAGCTCTCCGTACACGGCCGGTGGCCCACCCGTCGGTGACTCGAGCAGTCGCGGCACCACGCCGCGCCGCTGCAACATGGCCGAGATTGCGGCGGCGTTACGTCGAATGTTCGCACTGTCGCTCGCGAGATTGGGAATCGCGAGCAGGTCGCGAAACTCGTTCAGGATCTCCACTTCGTGCGTTCGCCGATAGCGATCGACCGACGAACGCAGCGCGGCCGCACTGGACACGTGCGCGCCCTGAGCGCGCAGGAGTGGTGCCGCCGACGTCAGGGGCACGATTGCCAGTGCCAGTGCCACGATCCCGGATTTAACGACGTGCGTGATAAGTGAAGTCATGGCCGATCATCGCTGGCTGGCTCCGCGCACGCAAGACAGGAATGTCTCGCCCTAGCAAATCTTCGAGTCGGTGGTACCTTCGACCGTGCAGGCGCCCCAAACCGTACCCCCCCCTTGCACGCTCCCGGATCGCGACGCCGCGTCCGCACGACCGCGTGACTGACGGTGTTTCTCTCCTGGAGCTACCCCACCCGGGAGGCCCCATGCGCTACCGCTTTGCATTCCTCGCCCTTGCGCTCGCCACCGCAGTACCGTCATCCGTGTTCGCGCAAGCCGTCGCTGCCCCGCCAAATCCGTACAAGGTGCTCTGGGTCCTGCGGGAAACGGTGAAGCCGGGCAAGGGCGACGCCCACGACAAATTGGAATCAGAATGGGCCCGCTCGCTCACGGCAGCGAAGATGCCGGTCGGCGCGCTGGCCATGAAATCGCTCACGGGGCCACGAGAGACCTGGTTCGTCTCCGGCTTTCCCTCGTATGCCGAGTATGCGAGACTCAATAGGATGTACGAAGGGAATGCAGCCCTGGGCGCTGTCGCCGCGCGATTCGATCCGCAGGAGGGCGACCTGCTCGCGGATGCACGTGGCATGGTGCTGCAGGCACGAGACGACCTGAGCTACGGCGGACCGGCCAATCTTCCGAAAATGCGTTTCTTCAGCGTCACGCGCATCTCCGTGCGGCCAGGCATGGGTCCGACCTTCGAGGAGGCGAGGCTGCTCGTGAAGCGTGCGCACGAGACGGCGCGCGCGACCGACAGCTATTCGATTTACGAAGCGACAGCGGGCGCGCCGGCTGGTACCTTCTTTGTCTTCGCGCCGCGGAAGTCCCTCGCCGAAATCGATGACGCGCCCACGATTCACGGCGCGGCGTACACCGCGGCCCTCGGCGGCGAGGAGGGACGGAAAAAGATGGCCGGCATGGCGGCGACGTACCTCATCAGTACGCAGACGGATCACTTCGCCTTTGTCCCGTCGCAAAGCATCGTCGGAGCCGCCTGGGCCAAGGAGGATCCGACGTTCTGGAAGAACCAGACGGTCGAGCCGGCACCGTAGTCTCTGCACATCGGTCAGTGGACGAGGCGGTCGCCGGACTGGCGGCCGCTTCGTCGTTTGCTGGCCTCGGAGATTTCACGGCGCTACGTTCGCACCGTGACTCCAACCGAGGCCTTGTCGATGATCCGTCATCTCCGTCCGCTCGTGCTCGTCGCGCTCGTGATCGCCGAACCCATGTTCGCGCAAGCGACGATCGAGCGTCCCGCGCTCACCTACCCCGTCACACGCACGGTGGACCACACCGATCGGTTCGGCACCGTGGTCGTCGCCGATCCGTATCGGTGGCTCGAGGATCTCAACGCGCCGGAGACGGCACAGTGGGTGGCGGCCGAAAACGCGGTGACGAGCGCGTACCTTGCCACCCTGCCGATGCGCGAGCCGTTGAAGGCACGCATCACGGAGCTCTGGAATTACCCGAAGGTGAGCGCGCCGCGTTGGCAGGGCGGCCGCTGGTACTACTCGCGGAATTCGGGCTTGCAGCGGCAGAGCGTCATGGTGTCGCGTTCGGCGCTGGATGGTCCGGAGCAGGTGGTGCTCGACCCCAATGCGCTCTCCCCCGACGGCACGGTGGCGCTCTCGGGTTTCGTGCCGTCGCCCGACGGACGCTACGTGGCGTATGGACAGAGTGAAGGTGGCTCGGACTGGAGCACCTATTTCGTGCGTAACCTGCGAAACGGCCGCGCCACCGGCGACACCGTGCGCTGGGTGAAGTTCTCGGGGCTCTCGTGGACACAGGATGGCCGCGGCTTCTTTTACGGTCGGTATCCCGAGCCGAGCGCAGGGTCGAAGTTGAGCGGAGCGCTTCGCGACAAGAAGATCTATTACCACGCGGTCGGCACGCCGCAGGCAGCAGATCGCCTCATCTACGAGCGACCCGAGGATCCGGCGCTGTTCATCAGCGCGGTCCTCGACGAGACGGGGCGCTACCTGTTCGTGACGACGAACAAGGGCACGAGCGCGAAGAACGAGTTGTTCGTCGCCGATCTCGTGAATCCGAAGCGACCGAGACTCGAGGCGCCAATCCGGCCCCTCTTCACCGGACATGACGCCGCATACGATCCACTCGGCATCGTGAACGGGGTCGTCTACCTGCTCACCGATCGCGACGCCCAGCGGCGGCGCATCGTCGCGGCGCCGCTCGCCTCGCCCTCCGTGGATCGCTGGCGCACCGTGGTGCCGCAGGGCCGGAACACCATCGAGAGCGCGGATCTGGTGGGAGGTCGCATCGCCGTCGTCACGCTCGAGGATGTCGCGGGCACGATCCGCTTCTACCGCATGTCGGGCACCCCGCAGGAGACCGTGCGACTGCCGGGACTCGGCAGCGTCGGTGGCGTGTCTGGCCGGTTCGATCGCCCCGAGCTGTTCTATACTTTTTCATCGCCGCTCGTCCCCACCACCGTTTACCGCTACGATGCGCAGGAGAAGCGCAGCATCGCGTTCGAGGCGCCGGCGCTCACCTTCGATCCATCACGATACGCGACGACACGGGTGTTCTATCCGTCGAAGGACGGGACGAAGGTGCCGATGTTCGTCACGCATCGTCGCGGCCTCGCACTCGACGGGACCAACCCCACGATGCTGTACGCGTACGGTGGCTTCGATATCACGACGAACCCCGTCTTCCGTCCCGACGTACCGGCATGGCTCGAACTCGGCGGCGTGTGGGCGACGGCCAACCTGCGCGGGGGCGGTGAGTATGGTGAAGCGTGGCACGAGGCCGGCATGAAGGAGAAGAAACAGAATGTGTTCGACGACTTCATCGCCGCCGGCGAGTATCTCGTGAAGCAGAGGTACACCTCGCCCGCGAAGCTCGCCATCATGGGAGGGTCGAATGGCGGCCTGCTCGTGGGCGCGGTGATGGAGCAGCGCCCCGACCTGTTCGCCGTCGCACTCCCCGCCGTGGGCGTGATGGACATGCTGCGCTACCACAAGTTCACCGGCGGTGGTGCGTGGGCCACCGAGTACGGCTCTGCCGACGACTCCACGGCGTTTCCCTATCTGCGCGCGTACTCTCCGCTGCACAACATCGTCGCGGGACGCTGCTACCCCGCTACGCTCGTCACGACGGCCGATCATGACGATCGTGTGGTGCCGAGCCATTCGTTCAAGTTCACCGCGGCGCTCCAGAGGGCGCAGGGGTGTGCGAAGCCGACGCTGATCCGCGTCGAGACCCAGGGCAGCCACGGTTATCGCCCGACGGACAAGCGCATCGCGGAGCTCGCGGATCAATGGGCGTTCACTGCGGCCCAGATGGGGGTGACACCGCAATCAAGACCGTAAAGGGTCGACTGTGTACGGTGCACGGCGAAGGCACACCAGACCAAGTCTGGTGTGCCTTTGCTGTTACCGTTCGCCGCTCAACGTGAATCGTTCGTTCAGGAGCACGACTTCGTGCAGGTCACCGGCTGGGTGGCCGTCGCTGATCCGCCGGCGCCGGTTGCGGTGAGTGTCACGGTGTAGCTGCGGTTGCGGGCGAAGGTGTGCGACACCGAGACGCCGGTGCCAGTCGTGCCGTCGCCGAACGCCCAGCCGTACGACGTCGCGTTGGTGCTCGCGCTCGCGTCGAAGGTGCAGGTGCGCGACGAGCAGCTCTTCGTGAAGCTCGCCACCGGTGCCGGAGTCGGCGGCGGGCTCGTGACGGTCACCGACTTCGTCGTGGTGCTCGAGCCGATGGCGTTGGTCGCCGTCAGCGTCACTGTGTACGTACCAGGAGCCGCGTAGGTGTAGCTCGGCGCGATCGCCGTGGAGGTTCCGGCGGGCGTGTCCCCGAAGTTCCAGCTGTACGATGTCGCCCCAGTCGAGGCGCTCGCGTCGAAGTTGCAGGTGAGACCGGAACACGTTGCGGTGAAGCTCGCCACTGGCGCGGTCGGTGTCGCGCTGATGAATCCGCTGTACAGGAACTTGTTCGTCGTCCCCGCGGGCACGCTCGTCGTGCTGGCGTTGGCCTTGAGCGCCGCGTCCACGTCGGCCGGCGTGGCGGCCGGATTCACCTGGAGATACAGCGCCGCCACACCCGCGACGTGCGGCGTGGCCATCGACGTGCCGCTGATCGTGTTCGTCGCGGTGGTGGAGTTGTACCACGAGGACGTGATGTTCACTCCAGGCGCGTTGATGTCTACGCAGCTGCCCCGGTTCGAGAATGAGGCGAAACCGTCGTTGATGTCGGTCGCGCCTACCGTGATCGCCGCCGGCTCGGCCGCCGGCGAGTGCAGGCAGGCATCCCCGCCGTCGTTGCCGGCGGCCACCGCGTACACCACGCCCGCCGCGACCGAGTTTCTCACCGCTGTGTTGAGTGTCGCCGAAACGCCGCCGCCGAGGCTCATGTTCGCCGCGGCGGGCAGCACCTTGTTCGCCGTGACCCAGTCGATGCCGGCGATCACGCCCGACGTCGTGCCCGAGCCGGCGCAGTCGAGCACGCGCACCGCCACCAGCTTCACCTGCTTCGCGACGCCGTAAACCGTGCCGCCGACCGTGCCGGCCACGTGCGTCCCGTGCCCGTTGCAGTCCGCCGCCGTGCCGCCCGTCGTCACCGCGTCGTAGCCGGTGGAGGCGCGCCCGGTGAACTCGTTGTGGCTGAGGTTGATGCCGGTGTCGATGATGTACACCGTCACGCCCGTCCCGTCGGCGTTGTAGACGTACGTGCCGCTGAGCGGCAACGTGCGCTGATCGATGCGGTCGATACCCCACGTTGCGCCGTCCTGCGTCGTCGAGATCGTCATCGTCTGGTCTTGTTCCACCGACAGGACCGAAGGATCGGCGCGCAGCGCGGCGACTGCCGCATCGGGGAGCTCGAGCGCCATCCCTTTCAGCGCCGACTTATACACGTTTCGGATCTTGCCGGCGTGCTTCATCGCGAGCGTGCTCGCCTTGCCGTCGACGTCCTGCTCGTCGTCGCGGAACCTGACGATGTAGCGGCCGGCGATCGGTAGACCCGCGCTGCCCTTTGCGAAGTTCGCGACAGCAGGGGTGATCGTGGACTTCGGTGCGACGGGAACGTCTGAACACGCGGCGAGGCCGAAGCCAAGCGCCGCAACGGCGAAAACTCTCCTCATGGTGGGGGTCTCCTGACCTGAATGAGGATCTGCCGGCATGAACCGGCGACTAGTGCTCCGCGCCGTCGCGAAGCGGGGTTTTATGCGAGGGCGCCACGATAGGCGATCCGGTCGACAGGCGCAAGCAACGGGGTCGCCAGTCGACGAGGATCACGTCTGCCGACGATAAGTCAGGGCCGCGAAGAGGTTACGCCGATCGTTAGTGGGTGCGCCGACTGGCAGGCGGACGCCTGAACGCTCCGCATTCACCAGCTATATATAAATAGTTATTTATTCGTAACCGATGCGTAATATCGTATCTGCGTTCCGATGCTCCGGAACCCCGCGTCCAGCATCGCCTCCGCCCAGCGCGAGCTCGCCGCCCGCTCCCCGTCGATCGTTTCCACGATCAGGTCACGCATCTGACGGCCGCTCACCCCTGACGTCCGCGCCACCAGCCGCTCTGCCAGGGCCTTTGCCGCATCCCGGACATCGGCAGGCGCTGCCCCCGCCGCGACTCGCAACCGAGACCCACGCCCTTCGGCCACCAACACGATCCGGCCCCCGCGGGTCACGAGCAGCGCCCCCGCCCCGCGCGGCCGCGCCAGCGGATCGGCCGCTGAACCCGGCGCGAGCGGGAGCGTATACGGATTCGACGGGTCACTCGATGCGAGCACCACGGGCGATTCCTCCACATCCGGCAGCGCACGCAGGAGTTCCACCGCGTCCGGAAGCGCGAACTGCGCCCCCGCGAGACCCGCCACGAAGTACCCGCGCCGTACCTCCCCCCGAAACTCGAGCCGCTTCAGTTCGTGATAGATCTCGCGCCATCCTACCGCCGGGCGCTCGCGCCGCCACCAGTCGCGCGACACAATGCCGTACCGCGTGAGCCATTGCCTCGCGATCTGCTCCGCCAGTGACTGCACATCGGCAACCGGTCCGAGCGTGCCCGGGCTGTGGACCAGCGACCAGCGGCCACCCCACGACGTGACCGTCTCGCGGTCCGGGCGCGTCCACTTCGGCAATCGTCGAGCGTTGACGCGACGCTGGACCACCGGTCGCGCCGACGGCACGAAGTCCGCCGGCAACCAGCGCGTCGGATCCGGCGCGCTGCGCTCTCGACCCGACAACACGGGCGTCCAGCGCACCACGTCACGGAGCGCGTCCATGGTATCGTTGGTCGCGATGCCGGCGGCGACCAGTTCGCGCAGCGCGTCACGCGTCTGCCGAGCGCCCAGTCCCGTCGCGACCGACACGTCCGTGGTGAACAACGCGCCCCCAGTGCGCAACGCATCGCGAACCGCGCGCGCGCTGTCACTCAGCGACGCGTCGTCGTCGACCTCGCTGATCCAGAGTCGGCCCGTGCCACGCGCGAAGAACCGCACGCGTCCCATGGTCGTCACGTTCCCAGCCTTCACGTCCGGCCTCCGCTCGGCCGCCCACACCAGCGCGCCCGACGCCGCGAGCCGGCCCAGCGCGTCTGCCTCGTAGCGTTCCATCCGCGCCGGCAGATAGTCCCGCTCCCACCCCTCGGCCGGTCGCGCCAGACCGTAGAGCTGCGCCATCACCACCGCCGCGCCGTCACTCCCCTCGACCCGCGTGTCGGGTGTGAGATGCTGCCAACGCTGCAGGAACCTCGCAAAACGATCGATGCCCACCGCCTCGATCTGCTCGCGCACCTTCGCCAGCTCACGCCGGCGCGCCTGCTCCAGCAGCCGACGCGAGCTCCACCGCGGTTCGTCGCGCGCGCCGCCGAACACGCCGCGCACTAGCACGTCGCGGCGCTCCCAATCTTCCAGTCGTCGCTGCACCCAGGCCGCGTCAAATCCGTGGCGGGCCAGCACATCGTTCACCGTCACCGGCCCGGCGAGGGCGACGAATCGCGCCAGGATCTCCCGGCGCGCCGCCTTCATCGTCAGCGCTGCGCCCCGCAGCACCTCGGGTATCACCTCGGCGGCCGCACGCGGCGCGAGGTCGACGCCTGCGCTCACGCGCGACAGCGCATCGGCGCCGAACGCTGCGGCGTAGAGACCGTAGCTGTCCACGAGAAGAAATCGTCGCTCGGTGCCCGCCGACGTTGGCATCTCCGCTGCGATCAGCCGCCCGCTCGCCAGGAGCGCCAGCATCGGATCGCCCCGTCTCCACTCCGTCTCGGGCGCGATGCGTGCCGCGATCTCCGTTCGCGTGAGGTCGCCCGCGCGATCGACCAGCACCGCCAGTTCGTCGGCATCACGCGCCTGACGACCGGACGCCGTCCCGCGGCGCCGCGCGAGCAGCTCGTCCAGCACGGCCAGCGTCGGGTCGTCGGCCCCGGCCCCGCCCATCAACTCGTCGAGCAGCGCGCGATCCAGCGAGAGCAGCGCGGCGCGCTCCTCCGCCCTCGGCGCATCCTTGCCGTACATGTGATCGATCACGAACCCGAACTGCAGCGACGCCGCGAACGGAGACGGTACCTCCGTCTCCACCGTGCGAATCGTCACCGCCCCCGATGCGATGCGCGCGAGCACCTCGCGCAAACCCGCCATGTCGAACGCGTCCTGCAACACGTCGCGGTAGGTCTCGACGAGGATCGGGAACGACGGGTAGCCACGCACGGCCTGGAGCAGGTCGAGCGACTTGAGGCGCTGGAGCCAGAGCGGCATCCGGCGACGCGGGTTGCCGCGCGGCAGCAACAGCGCGCGCGCGGCATTCATGCGGAACCGCGCGCCGAACAGCGACGACTGCCCCACCTCCTCGAGCACGAGCCGCTCGGCTTCGTCGGAGCCGAGCGTGCGGATGGCCTCCACCGGCGGCGGTGCACCCATGTCGGGCAGCCGGAGCATGAGGCCATCGTCCGTCGTCTGCACCTGCACGTCGATTCCCAGGAGCTCGCGTATCCGGCGGCCGAGCGCCATGCCCCACGGCGCATTCACCCGTCCGCCGAACGGGGCGTGGAGCACCATGCGCACCGAGCCCACCTCGTCGCGGAAGTGCTCGAGCACGAGATGCGTGTCATCCGGCACGATGCGCGTGCTCGCGCGCTGCGCCTGCACGTACTCCACCAGCGATCGCGTCGTCGGCTCGTCGGCGTGGTGCGTCCGTTGGATCGAGGCGAGGTCGTCCAGTGTTCGCGCTTCATCGAGCTCGCGACGCAGCGCGCCGATGCGCGACGAGAGATGGCTCGATCGCGCCATGAACTCGCCGTGCCAGAAGGGCATCCGTGCCGGCGCGCCCGGCGCCGGCACGACAATCACCCGATCGTGCTCGATCGCCCCGATGCGCCAGGTGCTCGAGCCCAGTTGGAAGGCGTCACCCACGCGTGACTCGTGCACGAACTCCTCGTCCAGCTCGCCGAGCCTGGTCTTGTCGGCCAGGTTCACCGTGTACAGCCCGCGGTCGGGAATCGTGCCGCCAGAAATCGTCGCCACCATCCGCGCGCCGCGGGTCGGCGACAACGTGTCGGCGATCCGGTCCCAGTGGATCCGTGCGTCGAGCTCGGTCGCGACATCGCTCGGATACTTCCCCGCCAGCATGCCGAGCACCTCGTCGAACGCCGCACGTGTCAGCGCATGGTACGGGTACGCGCGGCGCACGAAGTCGAACAGGCTCGCACTCGTCCATTCCGGCGTGTCGCTCGCCACCATCGCGACGATCAGTTGGGCGAGCACGTCGAGCGCATTCTGCACAACGCGCGTCGGCTCCACGTCGCCCGTGCGCATCGCGTCGAGGATCGCGAGCTGCTCCAGCGCATCGTCCCGGAACGTCGGCACGAACACGCCGCGGCTCGTTGCAGCGAGGGAATGGCCTGCGCGGCCCACACGCTGGAGCGCAGCCGCCACGCGCTTCGGGCTCTGGAGTTGAATTACGAGATCCACCGAGCCCACGTCGATCCCCAGCTCGAGCGAGCTGGTGGTGACGAGGGCGCGCAGCTCGCCGGCCTTGAGTCGTTCCTCGAGGAGCAGCCGCCGCTCGCGCGACAGCGAGCCGTGATACGGGAGCGCCATCTCTTCGCCAGCGAGCTGATTCACGCGGGCGGCCATCCGTTCTGCCTGCGCGCGGTTGTTCACGAACACGAGCGTCGTGCGCGCGCCACGAATCCGGTCGAGCACCAGCGGTGCCACCGACGTCCAGATCGTTCCGCTCACGTTCGCGAGATCGTCCACCGGCGAGACGACGGAGGTCTCCATTTGCTTGACCAGCCCGCAGTCCACGATCTGCACGGGCCGGAATGTCGGCTTCATCGCAGATGCTGGTCGCCTCGCCTGGGCGTCCGACGTTCCATCGGTGCTCCGCGCTGCCGCTTCGCATCCCCCGAGAAACCGTGCGACCTCGTCGAGCGGCCGCTGCGTGGCCGACAACCCGATCCGCTGCGGCGCGCCGGGCGAGAGCGCCGCCAGCCGCTCGAGCGTCAGCGCGAGATGCGCACCGCGCTTCGTCCCGGCCACGGCGTGGATCTCGTCCACGATCACTGCGCGCAGGGCACTGAACATCGTGCGGCCCCGCACGCTCGTGAGCAGGATATGCAGCGACTCGGGCGTCGTGATCAGGATCTGCGGCGTCTTGCGCAGCATCTTCGCGCGAGCACTCGCCGGCGTGTCTCCCGTCCGCACCGCCACGCGAATCTCCGGAAAGCGCTCGCCCGCGCGCTCGAACCGTTCCTTCAACTGCGCCAGCGGTGTCTCGAGGTTGCGCTGGATGTCGTTGTTCAGTGCCTTGAGCGGCGACACGTAGAGCAGATGGACCGCGTTGGCGAGCGGCGCATGGAGCCCCTCGGTGATCAGCGCGTTCAGCTCCCAAAGGAATGCCGCCAGCGTCTTGCCCGTCCCCGTGGGGGCCAGAATCAGCGTGTCCTCACCGCGCGCGATGGCCGGCCACCCCGCGCGCTGTGGCGCCGACGGCGCGCCCAGCGTCTCGGTGAACCAGTGGCGGACGACGGGATGAAGGAGCTCGAGCGGGTCCGGCATTACGCAGTGAACTTGCGAAAACCGCGCAAGAAGGCCAGCGCCTCGGTCGTACCTAGTGTATCCCACACACCTGACATTAAGTTGCTCGTTTACCCGCGTCCGACGGCCATGGGGGCCGGAGCCGACATCTCACTTATCGCAAGTGGGTTCGGTGTGGTCGAGTTCTGTAACACCGTTCCGGCAACTCAGGATTAGCCTTCGCCGGCGCGAGTCCATTCGAGAATTGGTATTCCGGAATATCGGGATGAGGGAGTCGCGCGCTTTGGCTAGGAATCTGGCTCGCGACAAGCAGCGCTGGTACTGCCGTCCGGTGAAGTCACTCTCCATCCGTGCTTCGTTGGTTTCGCGCTCTTCGCATCCTCTGATCCGAGGCGGTGCGTGGACGCTGATCGGGCAAGTTGGTGCCCAGTCGATCGCCCTGGCAGCGAACACCACAGTTGCACGCTTGTTGGGAGTGACAAACTTCGGGCTATTCAGCCTGGTGCAGGCTACGGGGAACACCGCCGCGGCAGTAGCAGGCTATGGACCTTCCCTCGTCGCGACTCGGGCTGCTGCAGGAGCACGACAGTCGCGATCCGAGGCAGAGGTCGCGACGCGAGGTGCGCTGAGAATCGGCTTGTTTGCCGGCGTTGTTGGATTTGCTCTCCTTGCCGCACTCAGTCCTTGGTATGCTCGCGTCATAGTGCGGTCAACAGGCGCGCTACCCGCGCTGGGATTGGGAAGCATCCTGGCAGCGCCGCTTGTTGTCTTCATGACGTGTGGCGCGTTGTTGGCAGGTTTCGGTGCGTTTCGACTGCTTGCACTGGGACGCATTCTGAGCGCTCCAATCGCAGCGATTTTGACCGTTGCCGGGGCATTGACGTTCGGGACATCGGGGGCGATCGCCGGTCTGCTGCTTGGTGCCGTAGCAAGCGCTGCTATAGCACGACTGCAGGTTCGACACGCCCTTCGGAGTATTGCCGACACGCAGCAGTCTTCCGTACCGGCCTCGCTTGCATCTCGCGAACTCTTGCTTCCCGCGGTGCTCGCCAGCATCGCGAGTGCACCAGTTCTCTGGATATGCCAGACGCTCCTCGCCGCACGCCACGGGCTCGGATCTGTCGCAGTAATCGGGGCGGCCATGATGTGGGGCCAAGCGTTGCTGCTCGTGCCGGCGAGCCTGGGCCAGGCCCTGATGGCGGAGCTCGCGCACGCCTTGTCCATCGGCGGAGACTCCGCGCGTCGCGTCTACTGGATAGGCTGGACAGCGACGGCCGTGACCACGGTCCCGTTGCTCATTGGTTTGTCCATACTGACCCCGCACATACTTCGTGTCTACGGATTCAGCGATCCTGCGGCGCCATTGGCCTTCCGTTTGATTGTTGCGGCGTACGCGCTTCAGGGCATGACAGGCGCCCCAATCAGGGTACTCGAGGCGATCGGGCGCTTGTGGACCCATTTGGCGTGTAACCTGGTCTGGGCCACGGCGCTGATTGGTGGCACCTGGCTCTGGCGTCTCGATGGCGCCCGAGGTTTTGGGTACGCTGCCATGACGGCGTTTTCTCTCCACTGCGCGCTGGTCCACCTCCTCGCATACCGAATGTTGTTCCGACAAAATGTTGATCCGACCAGGTGAACGCGACGCTTGAGTGCCCGCTCTGTGGAGGAGTGGCGTCGCTGCGGACTGCGGCCCTTCCTGGTTACGTACAGTCCACCACTTTCCGGATCTACAGGTGTTCCCATTGCGACGCCGCCTTTGTCAGCCCACGGGTGTCGAGCAATGCGCTCTATGATACGATCTACTCGCAAGCCGACAGAATACCGGGCTACTCCCGGTACGGCGAATACGCTCGGCGGGCCAGGGTTTCGTCCGACCCGTTGAGCGACCTCTCCGCCACCGAGGACGTCTACTGGGCTGTTGCCAATGCGCTCGAGACGCACGGCCATCGCCAGTCCGGACGTCGGATTCTGGAGGTCGGCTCAGGGTTGGGGTACTTCACCTACGCTCTGGCGCATCGCGGGTACAACATTCGAGCAATCGACATTTCTGAGACCGCCGTCGAGGCAGCGCGCTTGCAGTTCGGCGATCTTTTCACTCGGGCAGACCTGGCGGACTACGCTCTCGCGCACCCGGACTCAATCGATGCGGTGATCGCGTGTGAAGTGATTGAGCACCTCGTCGACCCCGTTGCATTCGTCAAAATGGCATTCGCCCTGGTAAAGCCGGGCGGTCACCTCATTCTGACGACGCCTAATCGAAGCTTTTTCGGGTCCGACGTACTCTGGGAGACGGATCTTCCGCCCGTTCACTACTGGTGGTACTCGGAGCGAAGTATCGAGGCGCTGATGCGCCAGGTCGGCGGACGTGTCGAGTTCGTGGATTTTACGCCCTACCAGAAGCGTGTTCCACTCTACATGCCAGCGGATCCCCCCATCGACGTACCGACGCGGTTGCCCATTCTCGACCAATGCGGCAGTGTGCTCCGCCCGTCGTCTGTGCTCAGTCGAGCCAAGCGTCGAGTGGGTGCCTTGCTTCCGGCGTTGAAGTCACATCCCGTAACGCAAAGGCTCCTCGGGCGACACCGCATCGAGGGACCCCGGCGCACAGTCATGTGCGCTATCGTCCAGCGACATGAGTAGGTCCACTCGCCTGAGCCCCCGATGCTGATCCGCGTTGTATCAGCCCCCGACCCTGCGCAACGTGCGATATCCGTGCGGTCGAGGGACGGACCGACGCACGGGCTGGCGCGCCGCGCGCGTGGCGCACATCTTCTGCCTCGGCGGCCGACGCTCGTCCGGCTTCATGCGGACCGTGGCTCCAGATGCGCGTCCGACGTCGGAGCGCGAATGTTGTGGATCGACGCTCGACCCGACCGAATGATGACCGGACGCGACGAAGTGCCGTGGCTGACCGTACGCCGCGATGACCTGGAACGACTCGATCGGCTCGCGGGCGTCGTCGACAGGATCTCGGACGATCCGTATGGACTCGCGGCCGCACTGCGGAAGACTCCCACGTTTCTGAAATCGATTCCGGCGCCGTCCGTCTGATTCCTCCCAGTGCCGCTCGGCGCCTCGCTGGCAGCGATCCGCTTCGCGCGCTCATTGCCCTCGTCGTCGGCCTGGCCCTGGGTCTCGCCGCCTCCGCCTCCGAGGCAACGCTGGCCCAACGGGCAGTAGCGTTCATCGAGCCGCTCGGCACGATCTGGGTCAACGCCATTCGGATGACGGTGATCCCGCTCATCGTCGCCTCGCTCGTCGTCGCCGTCTCCGGCACGGCACCGCGTACCGTGGGGCGCTTGGGTGTGCGATCTCTCCTCGTCTTTGTCGTCCTGCTCTCGGTGATCGCGGCCCTCACCGCGCTCGTTGCGCCAGTGATGTTCGATCGGCTCGTCATCGACACGGCGTCGGCGCAGGCCATTCGCGCCGGGGCCGCGACGACACCTCGCCCCGAGTTGCCGTCCTTTGTGAGTTGGCTGGTCGCCCTGGTTCCCGTCAATCCGGTCAGGGCCGCCGCCGATGGCGCCATGCTGCCCCTCGTGGTCTTCACGCTGCTGTTCGCCCTCGCTCTCGGCCGGCTCGATGACGCGACGCGACGACCGGTCTTCGCGTTCTTCAACGGCATCGCCGAAGCGACGACCGTGCTCGTGCGCTGGGTGCTCGCCCTCGCGCCCATCGGCGTGTTCGCGCTGTCCGTCTCACTCGCCTTCCGGCTCGGCAGCGGCGTCATCGGCGCGGTGGGATTCTATTTCGTCGCACACTCCGCGCTCCTCATTGGCGCGGTGCTCGTGGTCTATTTGATCGTCGCACTGTTCGGGCGCGTGCCGTTTGCGCGGTTCGTGCGCGCCGCGCTGCCCGCGCAGATCATCGCGGCCACGACCCGGTCGTCCATGGCCGCGCTGCCAGCGATGCTCACGTCATGCGAGCGCACACTCGGACTGCCGCGATCTGTGACGAGCTTCGCGCTGCCACTCGCGGTGTCCACCTTCCGGCTGAACGGCTCGGTGTCGTGGGTAGTGATGGCGCTCTTTGCGGCGAAACTCTACGGCGTCGACATCGGTACGTCCGCCATCGCCATTCTCGCCGTCACCTCGGTGCTGATGAGCTTCAGCGTCCCGGGCATCCCGAGCGGTTCACTGTTCATCATCGCGCCGTTCTTCGCCGGCGTTGGCATTCCACCGGAGAGCGTCGGTGTCCTGATCGCGCTCGATCTGATTCCCGACGTCTTCAAGACACTCTGCAACGTGACCGGCCACCTCGCCGCCGCGACGCTGGTCGCGCGCGGCGAGCCGATTCAACCCGGTGAGATCCCGGCCTGACGGGCCACCGACCTCGCTGATGTCCGAGACCGCGAGCAGCACGCGAGAACAGGGCGCCCGCGAGCAGAGACTGTAGGTCGAAGGGAGCGAGCGTTCCCGCAGACGGCGTCTCGCGTCGCGCCAGCGACGTCGAGTCCCGACGTCGGAGGGAATGCTCGCAACCGCCCACCGCGCGACGACTACTGACTACTCCGACACCGACACCGAGGCCGAGGCCGGCGTGACCTCCGGCCGTCGCACCCCCGCGGCCGCCGCATCCTCTTCGCGCCGCGACGGAAGCGAGAACGCGAACATGCTCCCACCCTCGTCCGGGAATTCCGCCCAGGTGCGCCCGCCCAGCGACGCCACGGTCTCCAGCACGATGTTGAGTCCGAGCCCCGTGCCCTCTGCGGTGACGGTCGCGTCGTGCGCTCGAAAGAATTGCTCGAACAGGTGCTCGCGCGCCGCCACCGGCACACCGAGCCCGTTATCGCGCACGCGGACGATCAGCTCACCCTCGCGCGACGGAGTGGGCACGATCAGCTCGCCCGATACCACCACGGTGCGCGTCGGTTTCTTCGGGTCTGAATACTTGATCGCGTTCGATACGTAGTTCGCCAGGCACAGCTCCACCGCCGCGGCATCCACTTCGACGGCCGGAATCTCGTCGTCGATCGTCACCTCCACACGCGCCAGCTTCGCGGCATCACGCAGCTGGCGCACCACTTCGGCGGCCGCCTGCGGCAACAGGACGTTGCGCTGCCGGCGCGCCTCACCTTCGAGGCGCGATAGTGCCGTCAGGTTCTCGAGCACGCGCTGCAGCCCCTCCCCATTCTGGGCGATGATGCGCAGGAAGCGTTCGCGCTGATCGGGCTCGAGCCACGGCTCCGCAAGCAGCGTGGACGCGCCACGGATGGCTCCGACCCGATTCTTCAGCTCGTGCGACACCATCCGGTTGAACCGGCGCAGTCGCTCCTCGCGCTGCCGTACCTGCTCGGCCGAGACCCGGAGGAAGTGCGTCATCGTCGCCTGCCGGATCTCGTCGGTCGCCTCTGCGACGCGGCGCCACACGTGCGCGACGTCCGCGGAGGAATATTCCGTCGGATTCACGCGGGCGAGCGCCTCACCAAGGTAGGTGAAGAGAATCCCCGCCAGGATCTCGTGCTCCTTGAGGATCTGGTAGGCGTCGAATCCCTGCGCGTGACGCAGTGCGCCGAGCTCCATCGCCTTCGCTTCCACCGGCCCATGCCCCTCGAGATCGAGCCCGTCCGCTTCCACGTAGTGCGCGATACCGTCCACCAGCAGCGGCACGTGGTTGAGCAGCTCGTCGGTGGGAAAGACCTGGTTCTGGTCGACCGTCACGCGCGCCACGATTCGATCGAGCCATCGGCTCACCACGTCGGTACGTGCAGCACGCAGCTCGGATGCGAGGAGCGTGGCGAGACGCGAGGGCGCTTCGCGCCTGGTTGTCGTCGGACGGCTGGCGTGCATCGGTGTCCTTTGTGGCACGGGGTTGAGCATCCGCCTGCAGGATATAGGATAGAGCATGACAGCGTCCGGGCCTACTGTTCCGTATCACAGGCACGCGGCCCGGTGGTCGCACCTCCTCGTACCGATCACACCCGACGATGCGCCGACTTCTTGCAGCCGCCACGCTTACCCTGACCCTCGCGACTCCGTTCCGCTCGGCTGCCGCACAGCGCTTTCCAACCGAGGATCCTGTGCTCAGGCGCATCTGGTCGATCGGCATGGACAGCTCGCGCACCATGGAGCTGTCCGCTGCGCTCCTCGACTCCATCGGTCCCCGCCTCGCCGGCTCGCCCGGCCAGCGCCGCGCGCAGGACTGGCTCGTGCACACGTACGCGAGCTGGGGGATCGACGCGAAGCACGAGCGCTATGGCACGTGGCGAGGATGGCGTCGCGGACACTCGCACGTCGACCTCGTGAGCCCTCGCGTGCGCTCGCTCGAGGCGATCATGGTGGGCTACAGCCCGGGCACCGGCGGTCGAGACGCCACGGCGGGAACGATCGTCCTGCCCCGCTTCGCCGACAGCAATGCGTTCGTGCGGTGGTTGCCGCAGGCGAGCGGGAAGCTGGTGCTCGTCAGTGCGCCGCAGCCTACCTGTCGTCCCACGACCGACTGGACCGAGTTCGCGACTCCCACGTCCCGTGCGCGCATGGACAGTCTGCGGGCAGAAGTGACGCGCGAATGGAGTGGTCCTGACGTTCGCGGTACCGGATACAGCGTCGCGCTCGCTGGCGGCGGACTCGCCCGCCGACTCGACGAGGCCGGCGTCGCCGGCGTGATCACGTCACGTCCCACCAATGCCGTCGGGACCCGGTCGGTATTCGAGACGTACAACACCCGGTCTCCCACCCTCAGTGTCTCGTGTGAGGATTACGGACTCGTGTTCCGTCTCACGGAGCGCGGAAGCAATCCCCGCATCCGCATGAATCTCGACGCCGAGTCGCTGGGCGAGCAGCCGATGTCGAATACCATCGCCACCGTGCGCGGCCGCGAGAAGCCCGACGAGTTCGTCATGCTCTCAGCACACTTCGATTCGTGGGATGGAGCCTCCGGTGCCACCGACAACGGCACCGGCTCCGTGACGATGCTCGAAGCCATGCGGATTCTTCGGCAGGTCTATCCGAATCCGAAGCGCACGATCGTCGTCGGGCACTGGACCGGCGAGGAGAATGGCCTCGTCGGGTCCAAGGCCTTCCGTGAGGATCATCCCGAGATCGTGAAGGGATTGCATGCCCTGTTCAATCAGGACAACGGCACGGGACGCGTCGTGCGCATGGATGCCTCCGGGCTCGTGGACGGCGACGTGCACCTGCGGTCGTATCTCGCAAAACTGCCCATGGAGTTCCAGTCGCAGATCCAGTACGGCGGCACCGGCACACCATCGGGCGGCGGAAGTGACAATGCGTCGTTCGCGTGCGCCGGGTTGCCCGGCTTCTCGCTCGGTTCCCTGGGCTGGAACTACGGCAACGAAACATGGCATACTGAACGCGATACCTATGACAAGATCGTGTTCGACGACCTGAAGGCGAACGCCGTGCTCACCGCGATGCTCGTGTATCTCGCCAGCGAGGATCCCACCATGATCGGCCGCGAGCGGGTGGACATCGTGAAGGCCGTCGCGGAACAGCGGGCGCGACTCGCGGCGCAGAATCCCAACGCCGCCACGGCGCAAGGTCCGGCGGCATCACAGGCCCCGGCCACGTGGCCGGAGTGCGGAGTAGCGCCCCGCAGGACGGCGCCGCGGTTGCGGTGAGACCCGCGCACCACCGTCGGACGCACGGCCATCGGCGTTCAGTCTCGCCGGGCGCCCGCGCGTGATGAACGCTCGGGACCCGATCGTCGTGAGCGCGTTGCATGCAGCGCGGGCGCTCAGCCCTGCCTGAGCGCCCGCGTCAGTGCTCGGTCCAGCGCATTCGCGAATGCCTGCTTGTCGCGCGGCCCGTAGGGTGCGCTGCCACCGGTTTCCACGCCGGCGCCCCGCAGCCCCTCCATGAAATTGCGCACCGACAACCGCTCGCCGATGCTCTCCGGCGTGAACACCTCGCCCCGCGGATCGATCACCACCACTCCCTTGGGTACGAGTAGCGCGGCGAGCGGAATGTCCGCTGTCACTGCAACGTCTCCCGCGACGGCATGCTCCGCGATGTACGCGTCCGCGACGTCCGGACCACCCTCGACCCGAACGGCGGACAGCAACGGACTGCCGAGCGGCAATTGCAGCCGCTGATTCGCGACGAGTACCGTCTCCAGTCCGAGCCGATCGGACGCCCGGTAGCATACGTCCTTCACGTCGCGGGGCGCAGCATCCGCGTCCAGCCAGAGCTTCATCCCCTGGCCCCCGCGCACGACACGGGCCATCGCCTGCTCGACCGCCCGCAACGGCGAACCGGTACGTTGGATGGATCGCCCATGGTGATGGCGCCCGCCTGCATGCATTCATTACGAATGTCGCTCTTCGTTCGTCGCGCTCGTCGCCTGCTGTTCAGTCTGTGCATGACGCTTCTCGCGCTCGGATGTCTCGGACACGAAGCCGATGCCCAGGCCGACACGGTCGTCTCTCAGCTGCGCGACGGCATGGTTGGGCTCGAGGTGAGCTATGGACAGGCGCCGGGACTCTTTGCCTTTCTGTTCTCGTCGCCGTCAACGAGTTGGCTGCTGGGCGTCGATCGCGTGACGACCGAGACGAAGGTCGGAACGCGTGTGGACCGCCACAACTCGTTTAAATTTCGCATCGGCCTTCGCAAGTGGACGAGCGAGATGGAGGGACCCTTCAAGCTGTTCGCCGGTGCCGGCATCTCGTTTGCCGATGACATTCCGGATCAGACCTCATCGCTTGGCGACGGGTATGGCTATGGCGAGCTCGGGACGGCATTTTTCGTGTGGCCACACCTGAGCCTCGGCGCCGCGGGAGAACTCTCCTTCGCCTACGGCAAGCACTCGTCCGGCTCCTCGGTCGACACCGGCGTCGACAGAGGACGGCTCTACGTCCGCGCGCTGCGCGTGCGTGGTGGAGCCGCCATCTACCTGTTTTAACACAGGAGCACCGCCGATGTCGAGCACTCGATACGCCCGCCTCGCCATTCTTCTCACGATCGCGACGCTCCCCAGCGCCTGCTCCGACGCGTCCACAGGCCCCAGCGAGGTTCAGCCAACGACACTGAGCGAGGCACTCGCGGACCTGCAGCTCACTGCGCTCGCGCCAGTCAGTGTGCAGCTGTCCACCTCGCCCGTCCCTGGACTCGGCGCGCCCGATCCCGCGTCGTGCAGCTACGACGCGACGTCGAAGAGCTTCATCTGCCCCAACGTCTCCGTTACCGGCATCACCGTGAGGCGTAGCTTCACCGTGCTCGACGCGAACGGCACCCCCCAGTCGCAGTTCGATCAGCGCACCACCGCGGCGGTGCGCATGAAGACGAGCTTCGCCGGCACTGTGACGACCGGCACTACGAGCATGATGGTCGATCAGCAGCAGGAGATCACCCTCAGCGGTCTCCTCTCTGGCATTCATGCGCTTGACGGCAGCTCGCTCGGTCATGTCGTGGGCAGCATCAGCGGCGGCACGTCCACCGTTCCAGTCAACACCACGATCGGCACCACGATCACCAACCTCGTGCTGCCCCCTGCAGGCTCAGGCGTCAACCGCTGGCCCAGATCGGGCACCGTCGTCGTCACCATCGCCAATGCGTTCGGCGTCGGCGGTCTTCCCGCGATGACGAGCACCGCGTCCATCACGTTCAACGGCACCAGCAAGGCAGCCGTCGTGGTCACCACGGGCGGCTTCACCTCACGCTGCACGCTGGACCTGTCTGGGCAGTCAGCCATGACGTGCACCCCCTGACCGACGGCTGACGCCCAACCGGCTCCGCCCTCTCCTTCGAGTATCCGATCTCGTCGCTCGGGAGAGCGCGGCGCCGCGCCGCGCAACCCTGCGTCACTCCCGGGGTACGTACGTACGGGAGGTAGTCCATGCGCATGTACATCGCCCGTTCGGTCCGGCACGCCGGATTTGCCACTCTCCTCATCGCCTCGGCGGCTTTCGGTACCGCGCGACCTGTCCACTCCGCCGCGACCCCCATATCGGTGCCGACGTTCGCGGCCACCGACGTCACGGCCGAAGACGTCGCCGCGTCCAACGCGAAAGTCGTCATGGCGTACAACGCACTCGTCGCGATGTGGGCTGCCGACTTCGCGCAACTCGGCGTTCGCTTTTCACCGCCCGGCCTCGTGCGCTATCGGGGTGCAGTCCGCACGTCCTGCGGCGTGATGAGCGGGAACAACGCAGCGTACTGCACGGCGCGGAACACGATCTTCTTCGACGAGGTCTTCCTCGCGCGTCAGGCGAGAGCCGCCGCTCGTGACCTCGGTACCGATGGCGACATGGCCGCCGTCGGCATCATCGCACACGAGATGGGACATGCGGTCGCCACGCAACTCGGCGCCGATTCGCCCGTCCCCTACTACAATGAGGCCACTGCCGACTGCCTCGCTGGCGTATTCACGCAGCGTTCGGCCCGCAACGGCACGCTCGAGTCGGGTGACCTCGATGAAGCATTCCACGGGCTCGCCGCCGCGGGTGATCCCACACCGCAGCTCACCGGCAATCGCCGCGTCGACGCGCGTATCACCTACCGCGCCCAGCTCATGGGACATGGCACCCGCGATCAGCGGCTGAGCAACTTCCAGGCGGGGTACGAGCGTGGCGCGGGCGCGTGCCTGTCCGAGCTCGAGGAGCGCTGACGCCGGACAGGGCGGAACTCGCGCGAAATGGTTACCTTAGCCTGACCAACCACTGGAGAACCACGCATGACCATGCGCAGGCAGCGCCGGGAAGACCCGGCGTACATCACCGCGATGCGCGAGGCGAAGGAGTTGTTCGATGCCGAGATGGCGAAGAACAGCATGAAGGGTCGCGGTCGTCCCAAGACCGTCGTCGTGGCGGCGCCTGCCGCCGCCGCTGAAATCGAGATCGACCACGAGACGCCCGACGACATCGTGGATCTCGCCGTCGACGACGTCGACGCCGAAGATGATGTGGACGCCACGGACGACGCGCCTGCCAAGGTACCGAAGCCATCCGCTACATCTGCGAGACCGGCGACGAAAGCCGCCGTGAAGCCGGCCGTCAAGGCGGTCGCCAGGCCGGCCGCGAAGCCCGCGAAGTCCGCGTCGAAGCCCGCGAAGCCCGCGAAGCGCACGGCCACCTCTGCGGCGGCGCCAGCGAACCGGACTCCGTTGCGACCCACCAGGCAGCTCGCGACGAAAAAAAAGGCTGCACCAGCGAAGAAGTCCGCCTCGAAGCGACGCTAGTCCAACCGGACTAGTGGCTTCCTTTTCGTACCGGGATCTGACGCGACGATGTCGCGCGGTTCACCGATTCGTGCGCGGGGCCCGCGATCATCGTCGTGTAGCGCCCCGTCACGTCGGTGGACCGGACGGCGCCGGTGAGCGTCTGTTCGCCCGGGCGCGCGCCGAGCGACCACGTGAGCGCGGTGCGTCCGCGTGCATCACTCACCGCTCGTGTCGGTGTCACCGATCCCGATTTCGTCGCGAACAGCATCCGCGCGTCGGGCACCACGTTTCCATACACGTCCGTGACGACCGCATAGAGGTAGCGGCTCTTCGCCTTCGATTTTCCGGGCGACACGGGTTCGGGCGCGTCGTCGAACGAGAGGTTCGCCGGCGCCGCCGGAGTCGCACGCGCACCCACCTTCGCCGGCTTCGTCACTCCGTCCACGCGCAGTGCGAGCGCGTGCGTTCCTGCCGACCGGCCCATGGTCCACCGCACCTTCACGAGCCCCTGCTCGTTCGTGGTGAGCGCACTGTCGGCCACCATGCCGTTCGAGGGCGCCAGTTGCACGACCGTTCCGGCGACGCCGCTGCCATTGGCATCCTCCACACGCACGACGATCGGCTTCATGAGCGCCGCACCGGCCGCACCGCGCTGCGCGTCGCCACTCACGATCACGAGCGCCCTCGGCGCGCCCGCGAGCGCCGTCGCACGTATGACGATGGGCGCGATGCCGCGAGCGCCTGACGCCGCACCGACGTGCGCGCGCAGCGACTGTGCGCCCGTCCGCTTGGCCAGCGTCCACTGCGCGCGCATCACGCCCATCGAATCCGTGCGCGCCGCGGGCGCATCCACCGACCCGCCATCGTCCACAGTCCAGCGTACCGGAATGTCGGCGAGCGCCCGGCCGGTGGAGTCGGTGACGCGGATCGCCACGGAGTCGGAGAGCACCTCGCCCGCGCGGCCGCGCATCTGCTCCACGAGCGCCGTCACGCGCGTGTTCGCTGCGATCGGATCGGATTCCGCCACGATGGCGAGCGTGCTGTCCAGCTGCTCCACACTCGCCAGCAGTGTCTGTCGCCCTGGGTAGTCGCCGAGCGTCCATGTCGTCCGCGCGCGCCCGTCGGCATCGGTCGTCGCGGTGCGCGGTTCCACGGTCCCTTGTCCGTCAGCCAGCTTGAACGTGACGCGCTGACCCGACGCCGGCGTCCCACGCCGGCTCGTCGCACGAACCACGACCGGCTGCGCCAGCGGAGTACCGGCAAGCGCCCGCTGTGCGGTGCCCGCCACGGCCGTCAGGGCCGATGCCGTCGTGATCACCGTGATGCCCGAGCGACCCGTCGCGCCGTCTATCTTCGCCATGATGGAGGTCCGGCCTGCCGCGTTGGCCGTGAGCACGCCGTTCGCCGAGAGCGTCGCCACGCTACTGTCGTCGCTCGCCCACACGACGTCGCGTCCACTCACCAGATGCCCTCGTGAATCGTACGCGCGCGCGGTGAGCGCGATCTCGCCTCCCTCCGCGACCACGACGACGCTGTCGGCGCCCCCGCCCGAGACACGCACACTCGCCACGCGCGGCCGCACCAGCACCTTCGCGTTGGCCACGAGTGTGCCGACGACGACGCTCACTGTCGTCGTGCCGGGACCGCGCGCGATCACCGATCCGTCCGCCCGCACCACGGCCACGCTGGAATCGCCGGTCGTCCAGGTCGGGCGCGCCCCGACCAGGATGCTGCCGTTCTTGTCGGCGATCGTCGCCGCATAATGCGTCGTGTCCCCGATCGCGAACGCCGTGTCGATGAACGGCCGCACGCCGACCCACGCCGCACCGATGTTGCCGATGGAATTATGCGATTCCGCCTTGCCGATCACGCCATACGAGTAGAGCGCCGAGACGACCGTCACCAGCGCGGCACCAGTGGAGGCGCCGAGCGCGACGATCTTCCCGACCTTCTGTACGACGGACGCCCTCTGAATCACGGAAGCGATCTGGCCCATTGCCTATTGGACGTGGCTCGGCCGAGGTCGGTAACACGCTGATCTGACCCGCCCACTTCATTCATCGCGTTTTGACCGACTTAACCAGCCCATTGCACGCTCGGCTGTCCGGCCACTGCGTGACGTTCTCCTGGCGACGATCGTTGATCGGGTAATGATCCTCGCATCCGTGCCTCGCCCCACGATGAGTTGCGCTCGCATGACTGCGGTCGCCCTCCTCGGCGCATGTCTCCTCGTTGCGTGCGCCGATACCCGGCGCCAACGGTCGCTCGACGAGCGCGTCGCGGCACGGGCCGCGGCCAAGTCGGCCGCTGACGCGGCCGCGGCACGGGCGGCAAACCCAGCGGCGCCGGTCGAACCAGTGGCGGCGTTCTGCACCGACAGCTCCGAGTCGGCCGCGATGCGCTGCGCGGAGGGCGTGGCGTCCCGCTCGGGAGATACGGTCATCATCCGGCTCTCCAACGTAGGAGCCTCGAAACGGGCCGACCACCCCGCACAGGACAACGCATATCGACGGTACTACTATGCCGGTCGCTTCGGAGGCGAGAACGGCACGCCCGCGTTCCACATCCTCGATATCCGCAACTTCGAGGGCGGTGCCATCGAGTTGATCAACGCGGCGACTGGCGACTCGCTGCTCGTGCGCGGCATTCCGGTGCTGTCGCCCGACGGCGCACGCTTCGCTGCGGTGGAAGAGCCCGAGGCCTGCGAGCTCCCCACACAACTCGAGATCTGGCGTGTCACCGGCGACAAGCCCGTGCGCGAACATGTCGTACAGCCGTTCGACTGCAACACGGACCGCGGCTGGGGACCATCGGATGTGACCTGGCGCTCTCGCGACACCATCACGTTCCTGCGCAACGTGCTTCCCGCCGACTCCCTGCGCCGGTTGAACGGCGATCGCGATACCGCGCGCGCGCTCCTCGTGCGCGTCGCTGGCGCCTGGAAACTCGATTCCACGCATACCTCGCGTCCGCGATCGCCCTGACGGCGTAGCGCACACCGCGTCGCGCGCGGTTGCTGCTGCCGCAACGTCAGCTGCACCGTCAGCCACGATCGCTCGGGTCTCGCCGGATGCTGCAGAACCACCGCCTTTCGGACTCGCCCTATGGACTGTGCGAGGTCCAGCGATTTTATTCGCCACTCCTCGAAGGTCCTGATCACGCGGGTTCTCCGGAGTTTCTCTCATGTGGCACGAGTTCAAGGCTTTTCTCGTCTCCGCCAACGTGCTCGCGCTCGCGATTGCCGTCGTCATCGGGGCCGCCCTCGCCAAAGTGGTCGCTGCACTCGTGGCGGATTTCGTCATGCCCATCGTCGCAGTGGCCGTTCCGGGGGGCGACTGGCGCACCGCGACGTGGAACGTCGGCCCGTTCAAGTTCCTGGTCGGCGATTTCGCCGGCGCCGTCATCGACTTCGTCATCATCGGCTTCATCGTGTGGCGTCTCAGCAAGCTCTTCATCAAGACCGCGCCTGCGGTCGCCGTTCGCACCTGCCCCTACTGCCGCGTTGCAATCGATGAAGCCGCCTCTCGCTGTCCGCACTGCACGAGCGACCTCACGCTCATTCGTGCCATGACGTGAGATTATTAAATAAATTGATATTGATTTAACTTGATCCGCGCCGCTGCACGGGATTTGCCTCCTCGGCAGCCATGGTGAAGTCCTCCCGGCGTGCCGTCAACATTCCTGTCACGAGCGGCGACATCGA
>JBDSSY010000298.1:0-15555 GCA_039928585.1 Gemmatimonadaceae bacterium
CGAACCGGGAACGCCAGCAGCAGTTCTCTTCTCTGCGAGGGAGCCTCAGCGCCGACCGCGTGACGGAGAATTGGAAGCTGAACTTCAGCGGGAACGAGAATTACAACGAGAGCAAGTTCCGGCTCAACGATACGACCCAGTTCAGCAGCATCCGGCGCACCTACGGACTCAATGCACTGGTGGTGAAGAGTTTGTCGGCCCACTGGTCGGCGGGCCTGCGCGCGGGCGCGTCCTCGTCCACGTTCCTCAACCAGAAGCGCGCCTTCCGCTTCACCCCGTCGGTGGAATGGGATCTCTTCCCGTACAAGGAATCGACGCGGCGGCAGTTGCGCGTGGAGTACGGCATCGGTGTGCGAAGCTTCCAGTACCAGGACACGACGATCTTCGACAAGACGAAGGAGACGCTGCCGTTCCACGCACTCTCGGCCTCCTATTCGCAGAAGCAGACCTGGGGCTCGATCAGCAGCGGCGCGAGCGCCAGCTACTACCTGAACGATCCGTCCAAGCGTAACAACTCCGTGTTCATGAACACGAACCTACGGGTGTTCAAGGGGTTAAGCCTCGACTTCTACACGAGCTACAGCAACATCGCCGACCAGATCTACCTCAAGAAAACGCCGTCTACCACCGGCGACGTGCTGCTGCAGCAGCAGCAGCAGGCGACATCGTACAGTTTCTTTTTCTTCGGCGGTCTCCGGTACTCGTTCGGCTCACTGCTGAATAACGTCGTGAACCCGCGATTCGGTGGTTCAGGCGGGGACTCGTTCTTCTTCTTCTGAGGTCTGTGGCTACGATCGACTGCTCGTCAGCGCCCTGATCGGTCACTCGGACGTTGGTGTGACGATGAGTCCGGCGTCCGAGAGCTCGCCGTTCGCCCGTCGCTGCCGGAGCACTTCGTACACCGCGAGCGCGACGCTCGTGGACAGATTGAGCGAGCGCACGCGCGGTGACAGGATCGGCATGGCGACGAGGCGATCACGATACTGTTCGTGAAGCGCTGGTGGCAGGCCACCGGTCTCACGTCCGAACACGAGCACGACGCCATTCGGAGCGCCAAGTGGCGCGTCCCAGAACACTCGCGACGCTTTCGTCGTGAAGAAGTACGGCTCGCCGAGCGTCGGTAGCTCGCGCTCGAATGCATCCCAGCTCGGCCACACCCGCACGTCGACGTGCTCCCAGTAGTCGAGGCCAGCGCGTTTCACTTCGCGCTCATCGAGTGAGAAGCCGAGCGGCTCGATGAGATGGAGCGTCGCGCCGGCGGCGAGGCATGTACGGCCCGCGTTTCCGGTGTTCCAGTGAATCTCGGGGTGTACGAGGACGACGTGTGTAGCCACTGGACCAGTTGAGTGCGGCGCAGGCGTGAGGTGATGCAGCAATCTGGACGGAGATGCGCCAGCTTTCCGACAACAGGCAACAGGGAGATCGAGATGGCTGTGCTGCGTCGCGACGGTTCCCCGGCTCCTACTCCTCGCCCAACGCCTCCAGATCAGCAAGATCTTTCGGCCGGCCACTCGCGCGTTTGTTCTTCCGAAATGACGCACGGCCGAGAACCGGAACGTCCACTCCTGCCACATTGCCGTCCACGCGGTCATCCCAGGCAGCGTCGAACCCCACGCCGCTGATCGATGTCAGTATGTCGATCCGGTACGGAGGTAATCCGAGCTGAGCGACGACATCGGGTCGGACGAAGTCGTCGCGCGAGATGCCAAGGTCATCGATGGGAGCGCCAAAAGACGCGAGTGCCGCCAAGCACGTCGCCAAAATCATCGATCACCGGTCGTCCTTCGCGCCCTGTTGGTGCAACGTGGACAACTTCACTGGCATCTCCTTCCGTGAGTAGTGCGGAAAAGGAAGACCGGTGGCAAGCCACGTCGCCCGGGAAAGCTCGGCAAGCATGCTGAGTCGCTGTGCCGCCGTTGCGCCAAGCGGTGGACTGGCCGCTTCCGGGCTACCAAGAGGGACAACACGATACGTCATGTCGCTTCGGCGCATGGATGGAAATATGCTGCATGGCGGGTGTCGAAACCAGCACCGGGACGGCGTACTCGACGCACTGACCCCATGGCGCGCTCGACTTGCGGAGCCTCATCGGACGGGATACCGTCTCGGCCATGAACACTCTGCCGTGCAACAAGACTCGCCTGATAAGCCGCCACTGCTACGCGCTCACCGCACTCCTGATCTTTTCCAATGCGCCGAGATTCGAACCGGTACAGCCGGCGCTCTTGTCGACCGGCGGTGCATTCACGAATGCGTTTGCCGATTACGACAGCGACGGTGACCTCGATCTGTTCGTTGGCTTCAATGGCGCGCCGAATCGCCTGTATCGTAACGATGCTGGCACGCTGATCGATGTCGCCGCACAGGTGGGAGTTGCCGAGGCCCGCGCGACACGCGCGGTAGCATGGGGCGACTACGACGGTGACGGCGATCCGGATTTGCTGGTGGGCTTTGCTCCGGGACCCGAATCGTTGATCAAGCTGTATCGCAACGATCGCGGCCGTTTCTCCGACGTCGCGCGTGTGGCAGGGCTGGCACTCGACTCGGGCGCCGTTCGCCAACCGGTCTGGGTCGATTTCGACGGCGACGGCGACCTCGATCTGTTTCTCGCTTTCCGCGATCGCGCGAACGCGCTGTTACGGAACGACAGCGGACGATTCACCGATGTCGCAACCGCAGTCGGCCTCGCGGATCCGAGAAAGAGTGTTGGTGCTGTGTGGTTTGACTACGATGAGGACGGCGATCTCGACCTGTACGTTGCGAACATGGATGGCAATGCCAACGGTCTATGGCGTAATGACCGAGGCACGTTCGTGGACGACGCAGCAATCGCGGGGTTGATGTGGGGTGGGCGTACTCCGGGTGATGCGAGCAATGGCACGGTGCGCCCCTGTGTCGCCGATGTGAACAACGATGGGCACCTCGACCTGTTCATGGCGAACTACGGCAGGAATGGTGTGTTCCTCAACAGGGGCGTCGGGAAGTTCGAGGATGTGTCGGCGATGTGGGGGATGACAGTTGACGCGCGCCATGATGCCTGCGCGTTCGCCGACTTCGACAATGACGGCAAACTCGACTTGTACGTCAACGGAACCGTGACTGGCGGCAAGAGTTACCGCGACTACCTCTACCACAACGAGGGGAGCAAGTTCGTCGACGTGACGCCAATGAATCTCGAGGTGCTCGAGGCCGACCATGGCGTGCAGTGGGCGGACTTCGACGGAGATGGCGATGAGGATCTGGCGCTGACCGGTTCACAGGCAAATGGCATGCACCACCTGATGCGGAATCTGCTGCCGGCGAAGGACGCGCGTCGTTCGCTTCGCGTGGCGGTCACCGATTCTGCGGGTCGGGCAGTACATGCAGGCGCGGAGATCCGCGTATATGCGGCCGGCTCTCGACTGCTGCTCGGGACACGGTGGATCGACGCGGGATCCGGTTATGACGCGCAGAGTGCAATGCCGGTGCATTTCGGCTTGCGCCGAACGGGCGCGGTCGACGTAGAGGTCATCGCTCCGATGACCGGCAATCGACGAGTTGCCAAACGGTCACGGGTGAACCCACGAGACTGGAGCGGATGCGTGCTCACGATTGCCATTGGCGCACCCGCGTCACCGCGCCGGTGTCGGTGATCGCCAATGGTCGCCCGGTGTGTGGCCAGGCCACGCAGCCGCGAAGAGCTCATTGAGCTGCGCATCGGTCACCGACGGATCGACGACCACCGTTACCTGCTTCATGCGTGCTCTCGCGGCTGATCACACAGCACACACTCGAGCTCGACACCGAGTGCGGCAGTGCGTCCCTCGGTAGTCAGGACCCAGGGGCGCAGCTGCCAGGGCGGGTCATGTCGGACGTGTTGGCCGTGTCCACACTGAAGTTCGGCCACCCAGTCCCTTTCCTCGTCCAGATGAAACCCGATGATCGATCGCTTCACGGAGATTGAGCGCCGACGGATCACTCGCGCGGCGTCGCGACATAGAGGGTGTGCATGGGGCCCGCGGTATCGTGAGCCCGGACGCGCAGCGTGCGGACGTCGAGCCCCGAGCCGCGCAGCGCGCCCGCGAATTTCGGGTCGTCACCCACGGACCAGTAAACGACAGACCCACCGGCGCGCAGCGCGGCCACAGTCACCCCGATGCCGCGGGTGGCGTAGAGTCGCGCGTTCTCCGACATGAGCATTCCATCGGGGCCGTTGTCGGTGTCGAGCATGATCGCATCGAAAGCGCCGAGGTTTGCCCGGAGCACGTTGATCACGTCGTCATGCAGCACGCGCACGCGCGCATCGCTCATCGCATCGACGGAGACGCCATATCGCGGGTCCGCGTTCCAGGCGATCACCTCGGGAACGAGCTCCGCCACCACGACCTCGGCGTCATCGCGCAACTGCCGGAGGGCGGCCCGGAGCGTGAACCCCAGTCCGAGCCCGCCGATGAGCACCCGACTCAGCGGGACTTCGCGAAGCGGAGCACACGCGACTTCGGCAAGCCGATCCTCGGAGAGGTGTCGGCGTGAAGACATGAGCTCCACGCCATCGGCTCGGATGAGATACGCGCCGTCGTGCCGATACAGCGCGAGCAGCGTCCCATTCGGCGTCCGCGCCTCCCCGAGCCGCTCGAGTGGCTTCATCGTCCACGACCTGCCACGCGGATTCTCATCGATGCAGTGCGCCTCGCGCGTGAGCGGTTCGGGCTGCAATGTACAGCATGCGCCTTCACACATACGCTTTCGTCGCCGTAGCGCTGGCCACGGTCGCGCCGCTCTCGGCGCAGTCCCGGATCAGGCGGCCCGTGGTCGCGGTCTTCGCACATCCCGACGACGAACGCATCATCGGCCCGCTGCTGTCACGGCTTGCCAGGGAGAAACGCGAGACCCATCTCGTGATCGCCACCGACGGCTCAAAGGGCGTTCGCGATTTCGCCCGTATCCCGGCTGGAGCGGCACTCGCCGCCGAACGCATGAAGGAGGCGAGCTGCGCGGCGACGCGGCTCGGCGTGCGACAGCTACATGTGCTTGGTCTGCCGGATGGCGGGCTCGCATCGTTCGATGCGCTGGGCAAGTTGCGGACGGCGCTCTCGGCGATCATCGATTCCCTCAGGCCTGCGGCGATCATCACCTTCGGTCCGGAAGGCGGCACCGGTCATCCCGACCACCGGCTGGTGGGCGATGTCGTGACCCAGATCGTACAGGGCGACGCGCGCTACGCGAACGTGGATCTGCTGTACGCGTCACTGCCGACGGAGCGACTGCGTACGGCACCGCCCGCGCAACCAGCCGTGAATGGAATGGCGGAAGCGCTGCTCACCGTGCGCGTGGCGTTCGAGGAGCGGGACCTCGCGGCGGGACGTGAGGAGTTCGCGTGCCATCGCAGCCAGTATGCGCCGGCGGAGATGGACGCGGTCAACAAGTACCTGGCGCACGCGTGGAACGGTACCGTGTGGCTGCGTCCGTGGAATGGAGCGCTGCACGATCCCGGACTCTTCAAGCCGTAGGAACTCGCGGCCCGAACCGCGCTGGTGCAAGACGCTGCTACCGGAGTTCTGCGGCCCGCTTCGCCCCACCAGCGACCAACCACTCGACCAGCGCAGCGCCACCGTGTTCGTCCGCTGCGTCCAGCGGCGTCGTGTGATCATGCCCAATCCAGTTGCGATCGGCACCGCGACCGAGCAGATACTCTGCGACGGCGCGCTGATCGCCGCGACACGCATGCCAGAACGCATTCGTGATCTGCTCGTGCGGCGGCGGCGGTGTCTGCATGCAGAATCGGTTGACACGCTCGAGGAGCCCCAGTGCCGCGGCTTGCCAGAGTGTCGTCGTGGCTCCGCGCTCCAGCAGCCGCCGTGCGGCGCGCCACTGGGCGAAGACCACGGCGTCCGACATCGCCGTACCACCCGTGAACACTGCGCCGAGGGTCTCGATGTCCGCCCCGTGGTCGAGGAGCGCGTCGAGCACGCCGACATCGTCGCTGCTCGCTGCCCAGTGCAACGCAGTCTCGGGACACCCGTGCGGCCCGGGGTGGATCACGCCCGCATGCACGTCAGCCCCTGCGGTGACGAGGGTCGCGATGATGCTCGGGCCGTTGGGATAGTGACCGGGCCAGTCCGCCGCCACGTGGAGCAGCGTGCGCGATACGCCGTGCTCGTCAACGATCCGTGCCGCCGCCAGATCCGGACTGTCGCGGAGCTGCCCCTGCAGGGACTTCACATCCCCGTTCTGAATTGCCGTCACGATCTGGACGGCGCGCACATCGTCGGCCGGAAGACTCAGCATCAGGTATGCTCGACTCGCCCGAGCGAGGCTATTGAAGTGTGTTCACGACGAATACCAAGTCCTGGCGCCATCTGGCAACGTGGCCAATAAGAGGCGACAGTATCACGAGACCGGCGTGAGGACAACCGCGGCTGATCCGGTTGGCGAACGTCAAGCGGTAATGGCGTCGCTCTTGACAGGTGACCGTTTAGTCACCTATGTTCCGCCCATGTCAGACGACGACCGGGTCTTCAAGGCGCTCGCTGACCCGACGCGCCGGTTCCTGCTCGACCGGCTTTTCAAGCGTGACGGCCGCACGCTCACGGAGCTGGAGTCCGCGCTCGAGATGACGCGCTTCGGCGTCATGAAGCACCTTCGCGTGCTGGAGGACGCGGGCCTGGTCGTCACGAAAAAAGTCGGACGGGAAAAACTGCACTTTCTCAACGCCGTCCCCATCCGGCTCATCCACGATCGATGGATCGACAAGTTCACCGAGCGTCGAGTTTCAGCGCTCACGAATCTCAAGCGTCTACTGGAGGAGAATTCGGCATGACGACCACCTCACCGACCGGCACGAGCGTGACGACGCAGATCTATCGCGTCTTCATCAAGGCGACACCGCAGGCAATCTGGGACGCGATCACCAAGCCGGAGTGGACCGAGCGATACGGCTACGGCATTCGCGACGTGTACGAGCTGCGCCCGGGCGGCACGTATCGCGGCTACGCCAACGCGGGCATGCTCGCCATGGGGATGCCGGAAGTCACTGTGGACGGCGAAGTCATCGAGGCCGACCCACCGCGCAAGCTCGTGATTACCTGGCGCATGGCGATGGATCCGAGCATGGCGCAGGAGGGACACACGCGGCTGACGTACGAGATCATGGAGGGGCGCGACGGCGTGAGCCGGCTCAGCGTGATCCATGATCTCACCGGCACGCCTGGCCACGCCGCGATGGTCGCTGGCGATCAGCAGGGACCGGGGGCCGGGGGCGGCTGGCTCTGGATCCTCAGCGATCTCAAGTCGGTGCTGGAGAGCGGACAGCCGATGTCGACGAAGAAGGGCTGGTAGCTCGGTACGGTACGTCGGCCGCGCCGTTAATGCCGGCCGACGTATACACCGGATCGATCAAGGCGCGAAGGTTGGTCGCCGCGCGGGGTATGACAGTGGGTAGCGGTCGGAGGATCTTGGGTGGCGGCGCGCCGGATCGCGTCTTACTCTCCCCGCGTGCCGAACCAGAATGTCTTCTCTCTCATGGAAGCCTCCGCTCGGCTTAACTGGTTTTTTCAGGCAGTATTCACGACAGCAATGTGATCCCTACCTCACTCGGCGCATGGAGCGAGCGGGAATCCATTCGTGAAGAGCTCAGCCTCTGACTGCCTCCGTGGCGAGGATAGCTATGGCGGGTAACCCAACGAGTCGATTCTGCCAATCTCCCAACTCGTTGCACGGCAAAGCGTTGTAACATGGATCCACCAATCGGACGCTCAATGTCCGTTTTGCGGACTCTTTAAGTCTGAAATTCGGCCTTGATATGTCTGAATTTCTGACTTAGAATTGGTCATGGCCGATTCACTGCTTGCGCGAGCTGCCGCAGCACGCCTCGACACCCTCGCGGCGATCTTCCCGGTCGTCGTCGTCACCGGCGCACGACAGGTCGGCAAGAGCACGCTCGTGCAGTCCCATCCGGCCCTCGCACCGTACCTTCGCGTCACCCTCGACGACGCCACCACCCGCGCCGAGGCGATCGCGGAGCCGGATATCTTCGCGGCTCGCGCGGGCCGGATGATCATCGACGAGGTGCAGCGCGCCCCCGATCTCCTGCTCGCCATCAAGGCGGCGGTCGATCGCGAAGCGCAGCGCGTCCCTGGTCACTTCGTCCTCACGGGCTCGGCCAACCTGCTCATGATGAAGCAGGTCGCGGATTCGCTCGCCGGCCGCGCCGTCTATCTCGACCTCGGTCCATTCACCCGCAGCGAGCTGCGCGGCGACGCCGGCACCGGGCGATGGACCGACCTCTTCGAGCATGCGCCAGCGGCGTGGCGCGACCTCCTCCAGGACAAGCCCGCCCAGCCCGACGACTGGCGCGCCGCGGTGTCCCGCGGCGGTATCCCCGTTCCCGCGCTCCGGCTCGATTCCGCCGAGCGCGCACAATGGTTCGCGAGCTACATCTCCACCTACCTCGAGCGCGACCTGCGCAACCTCAGCGTCGTGGAGCTCCTCGGTGACTTCCGGCAGACGATGAAGGCGCTCGCCCTGCGTGCAGGAAATCCCGTCAACCAGAGCGGGATCGCGCGCGACCTCGGCGTGGAGCAGCGCAATATCAGCCGCTGGATCGCGCTGCTCGAGACGGGATGGCTGATCTCGAGACTCCCCGCCTATTCCGTCAATCGCACGTCGCGCCTCATGAAGCGCCCCAAGCTTTACTGGGCCGACTCCGCGCTGGCGATGCAGATCGCCGGAGAAGCGGAGCCACGCGGCGCGCACCTGGAGAACTACGTGCTGAGCGATCTGCTCGCCTGGAGCGCACTGCACGCACCTCGTCCCGGCGTGTTCTACTGGCGAACGACGGACAACACCGAGGTGGATTTCGTGATCGAGCACGGCAACCGCCTGCTCGCGGTCGAGGTCAAGACGACGACGCGTCCCACGCCCAGCGATTGGCGGCATCTCAAGAGCTTCGTCGCCGAGTACGGAGATAGCTGCCACGGCGCGCTGCTGCTGCACGCGGGCGATGAGACTTACCAGGTCGCCGACCGCGTCGTTCTCGCCCCCTGGTGGCGCGTGCTCTGACCAACCCCAACATGAACCCGAATCAACCGGAGTTCATCGACAACCGCGCGGGCAACACGATGGACGCCGCGCTGCTCGCGCCACGCGGTCGCTTCGACTGGACGCGGCACCGACTCGGGACGGCCATGGTCGCTGTATCCATGACCGTCTCGTGCGCGCGTTCACACGATGCCGGTGACTCGGTGGCGTCCATGACACGCGGGATCGTGCGCGTCACGCCAAGTGAGCAACGGGTGCCGGCAGACGCCCGATGGGCCACTGTGCAAGTGCAACTTGTCACGACCGCCACCGACACGCTGTTCCTTTCACAGTGCGGATCGTCCGAAATCAACGTCTCGCTTCACGCAAAGAAAGATGGCAAGTGGAGGCCGGTCGAGAATCAATTCTGCTCGTACGTGCTTTCACCGCCGGTTGTCATCGTGCCTGGTAGACCACTGTCTCAAACGATGTCGGTTTCCCTCGACAGCACCGCGGCTGCTGTGGAGTATCGCTTCGTTGCGGCTATCCATTCACGGTGGATGACAGAGCGGCCTCCCGAGCCCTCATGGGCGTTACCAGTGGAACAGCGGACGTCGAACTCCTTTCGTATTTATCGGGACTGAGCAGAACCAATGCCGCATGTGGGACGACGTCTGCCGTCATCCCACAGGAGCGCGCGTTGCGAACGAGTGTCGGGATCCACCTCTGCGCAGCGCCGCTCGCCCTCCCTGATTCCGTCGAGAGGGGATCCAGGACGCAGTCATCGTTGTCACGCCGGACGATCGCCGCCATCGCGGCAGCGATGCCGGTATTCGCCAAGACGGCGAACAACTCACGTGGATGACGCGCGAAACGCCTCGACCTCCCGTCGCAAGCCGCGTACTTCGTCGAGAATCTGCCGAGTGTGCGCCTCTCCTTCTTCCTTGATGTCCTCCGTCACCTGTGACTGCATCGCGTTGACGACCACCGCGATGAACAGGTTCAACATCATGAACGTCGCGATCAGCAGGTAGGTGACGAAGAACATCCAGGCGTACGGCGACTGTGCCATGACCCCCCGCGCAATGTGTGACCAGTCTTCCGACATCACCTGGAACAGGGTGAAGAGCGAAGCTCCGAGACTGCCGAAGTACTCCGGCGAGACGACACCGAACAGTTTGGTGGCCATGACCGCTGACACATACAGCACGAGTGCCATCAGGCCGACGATGGACGCCATTCCGGGCATTGCCGAGAGCAGGGCGCTGACCACCTTGCGCATGGACGGCGCCATCGAGACCAGCCGCAACGCCCGTAGCACGCGGAACGCGCGCAGGACGCTGAACATCCCGCTCGCGGGCAGGAGCGCGAGTCCGACGATCACGAGATCGAACACGCGCCACGAGTCGAGGAAGAAGCGACTGCGGAAGACGAAGAAGCGCAACAGCAATTCGACCACGAAGACGCCAAGTACCACGTGGTCCACGACGTGAAGCAGGGTGCCGAATCGTGAGACGACCGCAGGCGAGGTTTCCAGCCCGAGCGTGATGGAGTTGGCAACAATGAGCGTGACGATGGCTCTCTCGAAGCGCACATTCTCGATGACGACCCGGACGCGCTCGCGCAGTCCGGGAGCGGAACCGGACGCATGAGCATTCACGATGCCGTGTCCGTCGCGGCCGCGGTGGGTCCGCCCGGCCTGGGGCCGCTTGCCCGCAGCGACAGCAGGATCGCACCGCCGATCAGCGCTGCGACCACCGCCAGCGAAACAGCGATCGGGATCTTGTACACGTCCATGAGCAGCATCTTGGTGCCCACGAATACCAGCACCGCGGCAAGCCCATAGTTGAGATACACGAAGCGATGGATGATCCCAGCCAGCAGGAAGTACATCGAGCGTAACCCGAGGATGGCGAACACATTGGCCGTGTACACCAGGAAGGGTTCATTCGTCACGGCAAAGATGGCCGGGATCGAGTCGATGGCGAATACCAGGTCGGTCACCTCCACCAGCAGGAGGACCAGGAAGAGCGGCGTCGCCACCCACTTGCCGGCCTGCTTCACCCAGAACCGCGACCCATGGTACTGGTCGGTGAGCGGCAGCATGCGCCGCGCGATCTTGAGCACCGGGTTTGAAGATGGATCGTATGTCTCGACTCGTCGCGCCATCTTGATCCCGGTGAGCACCAGGATCGCTCCGAAGAGGTACATCACCCAGTGGAACTGCTCGAGCATGTACGCGCCCACGGCAATGAAGAGCCCGCGCATGACGAGCGCGCCGAGGATACCCCAGAACAGCACGCGGTGCTGATACTTCGCCGGGACAGCGAAGTACGAAAACACCATCACGAACACGAAGATGTTGTCCACCGAGAGCGACTTCTCGATCAGGTAACCCGCGAGGAACTCGAGCGCAGGCTCCGCTCCCCACGCGACGTAGAGCCCCACGTTGAACGTGAGCGCCAACCCGACCCAGACGGCACTCCAGATGCCGGCTTCGCGCACGGTGACCTCGTGTGCGGTCCGGTGGAAGATGCCGAGGTCGATCGCGAGCATGCCGAGGACGAAGGCATTGAATGCGATCCAGGTCCAGATGGTGATCTCCACGAAGCGCTCCGAAGGTCGATGCCCGCGATGCCGGGCCGTTTCAAGGGCCGGCGGTCGGCCACATGCGTACGATAGGGGCGGGCAGAGCGATGCACAAAGTGAATGTTATTACGCGTAGCATATATTTTACGTATATGAGTGTTCCATCTGCACCGGACCGCTGAATGGCGTGGCTCAACTACCACCACCTGCTCTACTTCTGGACCGTCGCGCGCGAAGGGAGCATCACGCGCGCGGCCGGTGCGCTGCATCTCACTCAGCCCGCCATCAGCGCGCAACTCCGCACACTGGAGCAGGCACTCGGCGAGAAGTTGTTCGAACGCCGTGGACGGCACCTGGCGCTCACCGACACTGGCCGACTTGTCTATCGCTACGCCGAGGAGATCTTCAGCATCGGCCGTGAGCTCCAGGAGACCCTTGCGGGACGGCCGACCGGTCGACCACCGCGGCTCGTCGTCGGGGTCGTGGACTCCATGCCGAAGCTCATGATCTACCGGCTTCTCGAGCAGGCGGTGCGCAGAGCGGAGCCTGTTCGGCTGGTGCTGCGGGAGGGCAGGATGGACCCCCTCCTCGCGGACCTGGCGATCCATGCCGTGGACGTGGTGCTCAGCGACGCCCCCGTCCCACCGACAGTGCGCATCAAGGCGTTCAGCCACCTTCTCGGCGAATGCGGCGTCACCATCTTCGGAACGCCCGCGCTGTTCAAAGCGCTCCAGCGACGGTTCCCGGTATCCCTCGACGGCGCGCCGTTCCTCCTGCCGATGGAAGGCACCACGCTACGGCGCTCGCTGGAAAGCTGGTTCGGGGAGTTGGACATCCGGCCGAACGTGGTTGCGGAGATCGAGGACAGCGCAGTGCTGAAGGTGTTCGGCCAGGCAGGAGTCGGGCTGTTTGCCGCCCCAACGGCGGTGGAGCGCGAGGTGCAGCGTCAGTATGGCGTGCGTGTCGTAGGCCGAGTCGAAGCCATCCGGGAGCGCTTCTACGCCATCTCGGTTGAGCGCCGGATACGGCATCCCGCTGTGCTGGCCATCTCGACCTCTGCCCGCAGGGAGCTGTTCGCGTGACGCAGGAGTGCACCTCGAAAGGTGCGCATCGCTTCTGGCGTGTTCCAGTCATCAGCGGATCCGTCCACAGACGGGAGATACCGTGGCGTTCTCCAGGCGACGTAGTGGCTGCGGCTTGTCAGCGCCACCGCGCACCTCCATATCGGGGAGACGCACCGGGGTCAGGAAGCCGCGGGGCTTCACCCCGAGCACCGAGCAGGTGACGTCATCGAGGACGTTCTCCGCTGTTGTGCCGATGATGAGACCCGGAATCCCCGAACGCGCGACCGTACCCATGACGAGCAGGTCCACCCGTAGCCGCCGCGTCAGCGCCGGAAGCACACGACTTGGCTGGCCCTCCACCATCTCGACCGAGAGCTGCACCGCCCCGCCCCGGTATGGAGCCACCAACTCTTCGACGAGCGCAGTGCGCCGGAGGCGCTCCTCCTCCACCAGACGCCGTACGTAGCCCTCGGAGAGAGTGCGGCGCATCAGGTCGAGCGAGCGTTCACTTCGCAGGCGCCAGACATGTGCGACGTGCAGAATCGCCTGCTCGTCCGCCGCGACCTCCATCGCCAGCTCGATGATGCGCTGGTTGAGCTCCTGCCTCTCCTCGTGGGACGGAGCAGGATCTATCGCAGCCATGACGACGCCGAAGCGCGTCTTGCCCGTTGGCGTCAACAGCAACAGTGGCGACGGACACTTCCGCAGCAGGTGCATTTCCTGGCTTGTGAAGAGTCGTGAGCCGGCAATACGGTCCGGCGACGTTTCCTTCATGACCAGGTCGTACCCGTTGCGCAGCACTTCACGCGTCACTTCGATGAAGGGGTTGCCGACCCGCACGTAGGTGCGTACGTCGATGCCGGCGGCCCGGGGTTCAGCGGCCATCTCCTCCAGCGCGCGCAGCCCGGCCTCGTATTCAAGCTGCTCCAGCTCTGCTGCGTCGGGCTCCGGCAGCGAGCCGACCACGTCGTGTGCATAGCTGTCGAACGCATGAATGAGAGTCAGTGTCGCGCCATGGCGTTGCGCGAGCGCGGTCGCGCGCGGTAGCCCGTGAGAGCCGAGTGACGGGTTGTCCACGACGAGCAGGATGTTGGTGACGTATTTCATCGTGATGTCCCTGCATGAGAGTGAGCCGTGTCTCTGGTGGCGATCATCACCGTGACACGACCGTTGCCGCTGGCCGACGGCGCGGGGACGATCCCGCGAGGGGCTCGCGATCACGGCACATCCTTCGTGTGTTCCGGCAGCCGATGCGAGACGCAGCAACGATCGCCCGTCTGGCCGCTTCGTCGAGCGTCTCACCGGTAGCGCACAAATGTCCCGACAGTCCCTTACTTGCACCCTCGGCTGATGTGTACAGGTGTGCACGGACGCCTGGCATACGCAGTGCCCGCTGAGTTGTCACCGCTGATGTCAGACGATGGCGTGCGCCGATGACGATCGTCACGGCGGGCTGCAGGATGTCCGTGGCGCCGAGCGGGAGGCCCATGACGCAGCGTACCAGCTGCTCGAACTGGTCAGTGATGCAGCCCAGCTCCGTCCCGTTGTACGTCGGATGTGGACAGGGCACGAGTTCGTTCACCACGAGGCGCCCGTCGGCGAGGAGGAAGAGCTCGACAGTGAGCAGCCCCTCAACGCCAAGCTCTCGCGCGACACGAGCGGCCAACGCCTGTGCCCGTGCGGCTACATCGGTAGAGACGCCACCGGGAAGCGCGGTCCATGCCAACTCACCATGCTCCCGAACGCCGACGGCCGGCGGATAGCTCGCCACCGCGCCAGTGGGTGAGCGCGCCACGAGCACAGTGAGTTCGGTCGCTATTGGCACCACCGCTTCCACCACGGTGGGGAGCCCCCGCATCGCGCGCCACGCGCACGCCGCCTCGCTCGGGCTCGTGACCCACAGCGGGCGCAGATCGGCCCGCCGGCGCACCTGGGGCTTCACGATGCATGGGACGCCCAGTGCGTTGACTGCGTCGTTGAGGTCGTCGCGACTGTTCGCCTCGCGCCACGGGACAACAGCGAAGCCGGAGGCGACAAGCCACCGCCGCTCGCGAACGCGGTGCTGCGCGAGGGCGAGCACGGAGAGGGAGGAACGCAGCGGCACGCGAAGCGAGACGCTCTCCAGCACCTCGTACGCGATATCCTCGCTCGAGACGGTGACGACATCGCAATCGGCCGCCAGCGCAATGGCGGCGCGCACGTCGTGCCGCGTCGCGTAGACGCTCCGCTCCGCGACGCCTTCGGAATTGCAGGCAGGATCCACCTCGAGCACGTGCGTCCGATAGCCGAGCGCCCGCGCTGCGACGGCTGTCATGCGTCCAAGGTGCCCGCCGCCGAGAATGCCGAGCGTTCGGCCTGGAGGAACAGTGTTGAAGACTGCAGTCATGGCCTCTCCACCTCCTTCCGCACGACGCCCTCACCGGGAGCGGTGCAGAGTGGCCCCTGATCGGCGCACGCAGAGTGCGAGCGCGGCGGGGGATACGTCTACAGGATGGCGAGGTTGTGAACGATAGACAATTACAATGATTAGACGTCATACATGAAGAAACTCTATGTATTGGAGGTCGATGGATCTGACGTTGGTCAGAGGGCAGGCACCAGCTGTCATTTCGGACGCAGCGCGACGTCGACGCGCGCATCCATCGCGGCCAGCTGGAAGACGGCCGCCGCCGCAGCGGTGAGTGGCAGCTAAACGCGCACGGCGAATGTGCGCGCGGCCTCCGGCGCATACGAGCTGCTCGGTGTCGCCGCCCTCGCCGCGGCCGGGCTGCCCGTCGCGGTAGTCAACCCACGTCAGGTCCGCGACTTCGCCAAGGCGACCGGGCAGCGCGCGACGACGGACCTCACGATTCTCAAGGTCAGGGTGCGGACCACGCAGCCGTGGGTCACCGAGACACCCGTTAGA
>JBDSSY010000299.1:0-3446 GCA_039928585.1 Gemmatimonadaceae bacterium
GTCCACTTCAATCCGTTCAGAAAGAGCGCCGACGCGCGACGCGTGCGAGGGCCGGCCGCGGTCTCGCGCGACCAGACGTCGCCACCGTCCACGAACAGCGTGTACTGCAGCAGCTCGGGAAAAATCCGGCTGCGCAGCCGCAGTTCGAGATTGGCCACGACAAGCGAGTTCCCACCCACAGGCACGACGCGCCGCACTGCCTGGTTGTCACGCCCGGCGCCCAGCTCGAAATACAGCGTGTCGCCCATTCCACGCACCGTGTCCGGCGCGCTCTCCGCGATGTAGATGAGATCGCCGAGCGTATTCTGCTGGAATCCGCGCACGCTCGCCGCGCCGCCAGCGTACAGTCGCTCTTCCGGTGGGATGAAGCCGGTGGAATCGTTGAAGGAGAGCGTGCGGCCGAGTACGGTGCCGAGGCGGAGGCGCGCGGCGAAAGTGGCTCCGGTCGAGAGCGCCTTGTAGTACGACGCGTCGCTCAGCCCCTTCAGGAACTCGAGTTGCCGGTCGGATCCGATCTCACGTAGCGCGCTTCGCACGTCGAGGCGCACGACTGTTCCCGCGCGCGGGAGGAAGTCGTTGTCAGTGCGAATGCGGTCGATATGCGCGCTGGCCACGGCGAGGCGGCGGTTCTTGTCGGTGATGAAGCGACGCGACTCCGAATCGCACTTGCTGAAAATTGCGCACAGCACGGCATCCGGAGCCTGCGTGCGTCCGAACTCCAGCGAATAGGCCAGCCGCAGGGGAATATCGCGTGCGATGTCCCGGGAGAAGGAAGCCTCGCCGCCCACAAGCGTAGTGCGCAGAAACGCCTGATACTCGCTCCGCCGCTCGCTGTAGATCGAGAAGGTCGGCGACGCGCGAAATCCGAACAGCGTGGGGAGTCGAAGCGAGGCGGAGGTGAAGTAGTTCAGCGTCACACTGAAGGTGTCGGCACGGATGGCGGGCGCGCAGAGGCGACCGCTGCTGAATCGCGTGGGCGTCCCATAACCCACCTTGGACACCTGCGCCGTGAGCTCGAGCCGTCGCGCCTCTCCAAGAAAATTCTTGTCGATGTACCGGGTCCTGTCCTTGAAACAGTCGAGCACCGACCAGCCGATCTCCGTGTCCACCTGCCGCAGGTAGTTCTCTCGCAGCAGGATGTCGAGCGTCACGAGTGAATCGCCGCCCGACTGTGCGCTGTCGGGCGCAAGTCTGACCTCGACGTTCCGGAACAGGTCGGTCTGGTAAAGTCCGCGTTGTGCGTCGGCCAGCTCGCGATCGCTGTACAGGTCACCGACGCGGACGGTCGCGAGGCGCAGCACGGTCGGCGCGCCAATGCGCGGCGAAGGCTGTTCCGGCAATGGCTCGCTCGACACGCGGATCCTGCCGATGCGTGCTCGTGCGCCGGGCAGCACCGTCAACCCGACGACCGCTTTCCGGGTGATGGTGTCGGCAGTGTAGCTCGCCGCCACGTCGGCACGCGGGTAGCCGCGATTGCGCAGGCGAGTCTTGATCGTGTCGATCGACGCCTGGAGCTTCGTGCGATCAAACGGGATTCCTCGCCGGAGCTCGAGATTGTTCGTGTCCACGATCGTGCGTACTGCACTGTCGAGACCGGAGACTCGCAGGGAATCGATCAGTACGGGCATTCCCTCGTCGATGACGAAGGCGACCCGCACCGCGTCGTCGGTGCCGGCACGGCTCACGATGGTATCGACCGCCGCCGCGTAATAGCCGTGCCGCTGGTAGAAGACCCGGAGGCGCCCGACGTCCAGCCGCAGGGCGTCGCTATCGAGACAGCGCTTGGCGCCAAAGGCTCGCAACCGTCTCTGCAGCAGGCCGGATGCAGTCGTCGACACGCGCAGCTCCAGTTCGCGGCTGGAGAACGCGCGATTGCCCCGAAACGTGAGCGAGCGGACTTCGCGCTCGCCCGGGGTGTCGTCACACTCGATGCCCTGCGCTCGCGCGACGGAAGATGCGGCGAGCAGCAGCACACCCGTACACGCGGCGACCTGCACTTGCCGCGAGACGGCGCGCACCAGGTTCATCCTCTCGGGCGTCGTCCCGCCCCGGTCGCGTGATGCTTGCCGAGCCGCCGGTCTTCGGGCAGCAAGGGCGTCCGCTCCAGAAAGAGTCGGGTCATGTAGAAGGCGACGAGCCCCGTGACGACCCCCGCCCCGATCGCGGGAATGAGCTCCCTCGCTTCGAGCGTGCGCCGGTACACGTAGCCTTCCAGGCGCGCAACTTCGCGCGAGGGACGATCCGATGACTTGGCCATGTGCAGGGACGGACAGGAAGGGAGGGACGCAACTTGCAACGCATGTGAAAGCGGATACACGACGCGCCCGCGCGGCGGGTGCCTCCGAGCGGGCGCGACTTTCATTGACGCTGGACTCCAGCATTGATAAGTTCTCGCCCCTTCGGCATGCTGTCAACTGCTTACGCCAGAACGAAATGCGTCGATCGATCGCCCTGCTTCTCCCTCTCGTCGCCGCGGCATGCGGCGAGTCGAGCACCAACACGGATCGACGAACTCTGGTCGATTCGCGGGACAACTACGATCCGCGATCGCTCGACCCGGCGCTGTCCACCGATGTCCCCACCGGACGAGCAGTCGGCTACCTCTTCGACGGGCTCACGCGCTTCACTCCTGACGCCCGCGTCGTCCCGGCCCTCGCAACGAGTTGGGAGGTCTCGCCGGATGGCAGCGTATACACCTTCCACTTGCGTCGTGGCGTCACGTTCACCGACGGTACGCCGTTCGTGGCGAGACAGGTGGCGAAAAGCTGGCAACGAGTGCTCGACCCGAAGGTTCGAGGCGGCCGCGGCTGGCCGCTCTACCCCATCCTCGGCGCCAAGGAATTCGCCGACGGCAAGGGAACCACGATTCCCGGTATCGCCACGCCGAACGATTCAACCGTCGTCGTGACGTTGAAGGAGCCGTTCGCCATCTTCCCCAAGTTGCTCGCCATGCCGGTCGCGTCCATCGCGCCCGACGCGATTCCCACCAACTTTGGCGAGCGTCCGGTAGGCACCGGTCCATGGAAGCTCGTGGAGTGGAAACACGACGACTACCTGCTGTTCGTGCCGAACGCGACGTACTGGGGCGGGGCTCCGGCGGCAGATTCGCTGAAGGCGCGAATCATCTCCGAGCCGAGCACGGCGGTGGCCGAGTTCCAGAGTGGAAACGTCGACGTGCTCCAGATTCCGCAGGGGGAGATTCGCGACTGGGAGCTCGACACCGAGCGCCGCAAGCTGCTTGCCTCCACGCCCGCACTCGAGCTCGTGTACGTCGCCATCAACACGACACGAGGTCCGCTGGCCGATGTTCGCGTGCGTCAGGCGATCAATCACTCGATCGATCGGCGCACCATCGTCCGTAACCTCATCGCCGGCCGCGGCGAGCTGGCCGCCGGCGTCATCCCGTCGCAGCTGCCCGGATCGGACAAGACGCGCATCGGCTACCA
>JBDSSY010000300.1:0-4810 GCA_039928585.1 Gemmatimonadaceae bacterium
ACCACATTCACGAACCCGCCGCCAGACCGGCCAAACTCCGCGTTCGCGCCGGAGGCGATCACCACCATGTCCTGCACCGCGTCCAGGTTGAAGGTGAACGCGGCGCGCTGACCGCCGCGCTGCTCGCCGAAGAATGGATTGTTGAAATCGGCGCCGTCGATGGAGATGTTGTTATGGATGCCGCGCTGGCCGGCGATGCTCAACTCGTCGCCATCGGGCCCCTGCACGATCGCCGTGTTCGGCGTCAGCAGCACGAGACCGAGGTAGTTGCGTCCGTTGTTCGGTAGCCCCGCTACGACTCGCGCGTCCAGCTCCGTTGCCGCCGCGGGGCGGTCCTTGTCGATCGCCTCGCGTGCACTGGTGACCTGAACGGCGGCGAGCGACACCGCCTGCCGCGCCAGCACGAACTGCACGTCCGACGTGGCACCGAGCCGCACCGCGATTCCCGCTCGCCGCACCTGCGCGAAGCCGATCGCTCGGCCGCTCACTTCATAGGTGCCGAGGGGCAGCAGTGGCAGCGCGTAGGCGCCCTGACGATTGGTGGACGCGGCGCGCGTGAAGTTCGTCGCGATGTTGCGCGCCGTGATCGTCGCGTCCACGACGGGCGCGCCGCCCGAGTCGCGCACCACGCCGCGGATGATGCCGGTGGTCGCCTGCACCTGTGCGTGCAGTCCGCGCGCGGTTGCAAGGATGACGACGAACGAGACGAGGGTGCGCACGAGCGTCCGCCGAAGACGGGAGAACGGCGTAGCGGGTGCGGAGCGTCGTCGCGACGGTGGGGAGCCGAGGATCGACATTGTGGTCCGGGAGGGAGGGTGGGAGGACAGCGTTGAAGCTGATTGTCCACGTCACCCTGTCAAGCGAATCGCGCGTAACATCGCGCCGCACCGCACGGACGTCCTCAGACGTTTACGCGCGGGTTGCACCGGCGTGAGGGGCGCATGCGAAGCCGGCCACCACTGCCCCGGAGCAGTGATGGCCGGTCGCATCACGAACCGCGAATGACTACTTCGCGCCGCGGTGAGTGATGCGGTACACGCGCCCACCCAGATCGTCCGTCACATACAGTGCACCATCGGGACCGCTCGCCAGTCCGGTGGGGCGATGCTTCGCCGTGCCGGGCTGCACCTCCGCCGCGCTTACGCCGGCAAATCCGTCAGCGAATGTCTCGTACTCGCCGTTCGTCGCGCCATTCGTCAGCGGCTGGAACACGACGCGATATCCCTCCTGCGGTTCCGGCGCCCGATTCCACGACCCGTGAAACGCGATGAACGCGCCCTGTGCATACTTCGCGGGAAAGCTCGAGCCGTTGTAGAACAGGAGCGACATCGGCGCCCAGTGCCCGGGAAACGCCGCCACCGGCGCCTTCTTGCTGGCGCAGCGGGCCGACTTCGTGCCGTCGCCACCGTACTCGGGCGCGTCCACCAGCGACTTCGACGCCACCGCCTGATAACAGTACGGCCACCCGAAGTCGTCTCCCGCATTCACCTGGAGCAGCACCTCGGCCGGATTCTCCGCCGAATACTTCGTCGTGGGAAAGATCTTCGGCCAGTTCGCATTCAGTTGATCGCGGCCGTGCTGCGTCGCGTACAGCTTTCCATCAGGTGCGAGCGCGATGCCCATGCCGTTTCGGATGCCCGTCGCGAACCGCGCGGCCGGCGTGAATGACTGGTTCGTCTTGTTGGCGTCGAACTTCCAGATGCCGGCTCGCGTGCGCAGCTCGACGCATGGATCGACGCCCGGCGACTCGTTCCCCCGGTCCGTCTGCTGGCAACTGTTCGTGGCGGAGCCCACGTTCAGGTAGAGCGCTCCGTCGCTGCCGATCGCGAAGTTGCGCGCGCGATGCCCGGGATCGAGCGGAATGTTCCGCACGATGACCTCGGCCTTCGCCGTGGGCGCAAGCTGCGAGTCCGCCCGTGCATACCGGACGATTTGCGTTCCCTCGTCGACGTACAGATGTCCGTTCGCGAGCCCGATGCCGGTGTTCCCCCGGCCGGCCATCCGCGCGATCACGTCCGCACGACCGTCGTTGTTGGTGTCGCGGAGGGCGACGACTGACGCGGAGGGCGCCGCCGCCGCGGGAGGAGTCTCGCCCGCACGCTGAGGGCGCGTGCCCTCGATCGTGATGTAGACATCTCCATTCGAGGCGACGACCGCATGTCGTCCGTGCGCGATGCTGTCGGCGAACACCGTCGCGCAGAAGCCGGCCGGCAACGTGAGGCCGGCGTTGCCGCCCGGGCAGGAATTCGTCGCCGCGTTCGCGGTCGTGTCCGTGGACGCCGCCGGCGCCTTGTCGCCGCCGCTGCACGCGCTGGTCAGCAGTCCGGCGGCGAGTACGAGCGCGAGTGAAGACCTCGAACGATTGCGGGGATGGTGTTCAGTCACCAGTCGATCTCCATGTAGGTAAGCCATCATTCACGGCGGCAAGATCGGTACCGTGTGCGGTAGGGGCAAGGGGATACGCCACGCGTGATGAACGCCGCGGAACCATCTTTCGTGCAACGCGATTCGCTCGGACCACGCACACGAGGATGTAGCAGCCATGACAGCGTCGATCCACGAGTCACTCACCCTGCGAGGCGTCACGATGCGCAACCGCATCGGCGTGAGTCCCATGTGCGAATACTCCAGCGTGGACGGCTTCGCGACCGACTGGCATCTCGTGCACCTGGGCAGTCGCGCCGTGGGAGGTGCGGGACTCGTGCTCACCGAAGCCACCGCCGTCACCGCTGCCGGGCGGATCTCGCCAGCCGATCTGGGCATCTATCGCGACGAGCACGTTGGCATGCTCGCACGCATCACGCGGTTCATCAGCGACCAGGGCGCCGTCCCAGGCATCCAGCTCGCGCACGCAGGGCGCAAGGCGAGCACCGATGCACCATGGCGCGGGGGAGCGCCGCTGACGCCTGCACAAGAAGGATGGTCGCCGATCATGGCGCCCAGCGCGGTGGCGTTCAGTGAGCGGTCTCTCGTCCCCGAGGCGCTGGACGCGGCCGGACTCGTGGCCGTGGTGGACGCGTTTCGTACGGCGGCGACGCGCGCGCTGGCGTCCGGGTTCAAGGTGGTCGAGCTGCACGCGGCTCACGGTTACCTGCTGCACGAGTTCCTCTCGCCGCTGAGCAACCATCGCACCGACGCGTACGGTGGCAGCTTCGACAATCGCGTGCGCCTGCTGCTCGAAGTCACCACTGCGGTGCGGAGTGTCTGGCCGGATTCGCTGGCGCTGCTCGTACGTCTATCCGGCACCGACTGGGTACCGGGCGGCTGGGATGTCGACCAGTCCATCGCGCTCGCTCGCCTCCTCATCCCACTTGGCGTCGATCTCATCGACTGTTCGTCGGGCGGAATCGTGCCGGGTGCGAAGATCCCTGTCGGGCCAGGCTATCAGGTGGGGATCGCGGAACGAATCAGGCACGAAGCGGGATTGGCGACCGCCGCGGTCGGGCTCATTACCGATGCGCAGCAGGCGGACGCGATCGTGCGATCGGGCCAGGCAGACATGGTCCTGCTCGCGCGAGAGATGTTGCGCGATCCGTACTGGCCGCTGCACGCCGCAAAAGTCCTTGGCGTGAAAGTCACATGGCCGGTGCAGTATCAGCGCGCGGTGAACTGAGGGAGCGGCCAGCCCTGACGCGCCGTGAACCAAGCGTGAGATGGGTATGCCGGTGCGCAAAGCGAACTGTCGCGCTCGCTCCCCTTTTCGTGTGCTCGCGAGTCCATGTCTTGCATTGTGATGATGCATTCTTTCTAACGAGGACATCATCATGACCAGACATCTTCGCTACGCACTTGCCGCTGTCTTGATCTCGATCGTGGCCGGCACGTCCGCGAGTGCACAAGCGACAGCCGAGCATAAGCCCGGCGGACTCAACAAAGTCGCCCGTAACGTGAGCAAGACGGCCAAGAAGGCGGGTCGCGATACGAAAGCCGAGGTGAAGCGCGGGTCGAGCAAGACACACAACACGCTTACCGACGCCGGCAACGATACCAAGGCGCAGCTCAAGCGGACGACGGGCATCAAGAGCAGCCAACGGCATCAGCCCGGCGGCCTGAACAAGGTGGCGCGCAACATCAGCCGGACATCGAAGCGGGCCGCGAGCGATACGAAGCGCGAGAAGAACCGCGTGAAGAGCAACGTGCACGGCGAGTTGACCGAGTCCGGCAAGAGCCTGAAGGATACGACGCTCAAGGGAAAGCCATAGCGCGAAGGCAGTCGCCGGAGCAAAGGGCCCGCTACGCACTGCGCGTAGTGGGCCCTTTTTTTCACATCCGTGGTGCGCTCTGGGGCGCTCGCACGATCGAGACTGGTGGCGTGACGAGGAACCGTGAACCGTGAACTGCCTGCGGTGTTCGGTTACCCGCACTCGTCCTCGCGCGTCATTATCTGCAAGCGGTGTGTGGCCGAAGCAATCGCATCCGCGACATGGTTTCGCACTTCCCGCCTATACGTGCACTCTGCGGCACTCCCCGCACAATTGCGTGCGAGCCGACAATCCATGGCGAGTTTGCTAACTCCATTACCGTCAAGGAGTTGAGCCACTTTCCTTTGACTCGTCGCCGTGGCACTCTCGCTGCATTAGTCAGGTACGGTACAATGCAGTTCCTACCCGCAGTTCAGCGGCCGCCGATGGTCCCGCCTAGCGGCAGTACTCCCTCGAGCACGGACAAATCATGAAGAGCCACCTTCGCAAGGGCTTCACGCTCATCGAGCTGTTGATCGTGGTCGTGATCATCGGCATTCTGGCCGCGATCGCGATTCCGAAGTTCGCGAACACGAAGACCAAGGCCTACACGGCCGCGATGAAGTCGG
>JBDSSY010000301.1:0-5772 GCA_039928585.1 Gemmatimonadaceae bacterium
GCACGCGCACCACCGGCCGAATCGACCGCGGCTATCTCCTGCTTGTCGGCCTCACGCATCACGATGCGGAGGCCGAGCTCTCGTGGATGGCCGACAAGATCGTCGGGCTGCGTCTGTTCGGCGATGCCGATGGCAAGATGAACCTGGCGCTCGACGAGGTCGGCGGCGCACTGCTCGTCGTGTCGCAATTCACGCTCTACGGTGATGCCGCAAAGGGACGCCGGCCCAGCTTCGTCGACTCCGCCCGGCCCGACGTGGCTCTCGTGCTCTACGAGCGATTCCTCGCGCTGCTGCGAGCGCGTGGCGCGACGGTGGAGGCGGGAGAGTTCGGCGCGATGATGGATGTCGAGCTCGTGAACGATGGACCCGTGACCCTGTGGCTGGAACGATGACGGTCCCGCGCGTCATTCTCGCCTCCCAATCGCCGCGCCGGCGCGAGTTGCTGGCGCTGGTCGGCATCCCGCATACGGTGCTGCCAGCAGATCTCGACGAGCGATATCGGCCGGGTGAGCAGCCCGCGCCGCATGCCGAGCGACTGGCCCGTGAAAAGGCGGCCGTGGTGGCGCGAAGTGAGCCGGATGCGCTCGTCATCGGCAGCGATACCATCGTCGTCGTGGATGGCGACGTGCTGGGCAAGCCGCGCGACGGCCAGCACGCGATGGAGATGCTCACGCGTCTGTCGGGTCGAACGCACGTCGTGATGACCGCAGTTGCGGTGGAGTGGCGCGGCGAGGTGCGGTCGTGCGTGGAGACGGTGGACGTGACGTTTCATCACCTGAGCCGAACGGACATCGAGGCCTACATCGCGACGGGCGAGCCGATGGACAAGGCCGGCGCGTACGGCATCCAGGGCTTCGGCGCGACGATCGTCGCGCGCGTTGACGGTGACTACTTCGCCGTCATGGGCCTGCCGCTGCAGCGGCTCGTACGGCTGCTCGGCGAGCTGGGTGTGCGCTACGCGTTCGGCGGGGCGCTCACGCGAACCAGCCCCGAATAGCTGGTTCGCCATCGCTCGACCCGGTCGAGCACGTCGCGGACGGAGATGCGCGGCATGCGACCGGGTCGATTCTCCATCGACAGGGGGTAATCCTCGCCCGGGTCTCCGTACGCGTCGATGAGCAGGTCCTGAAACCGTCGGTACGGCCCTACGCGCTTTGGGTTCGTGTAGCCCATCAGCGCGACGACCGGCCGGTCGAGGGCGACCGTCATGTGCAATGGGCCGGTGTCGGGCGAGAGGACGAGCGCCGCGCCATCGAGAATGCCGACGAGATTCCGCAGGCCGGAGCCAAGGGCCGACGAGACCGGCACGCGTGCGCGCTCCAGGATGATGCGCTCGGCGCTGAGCTCGCGTGCCGACCGCCCGCCGACGAGCAACGGCTGCAGCCCGAAGTCTCCGTGCAGCGCATCGCACACCTGGGCCCACCGCTCCGGAATCCAGTCCTTCTCCGGCTTGCTCGTTCCCACGACAATCGGCGCGACGGGGCGGTCGAACTGATCGTAAAACGTCTGTTGCCATGCGCGCTCGTGCGGCCAAGGACCGAGGTCCCACACCACCGGATTGTGCGGTACGTGCAGTGCATCCAGGAATTCGAAGTATTGATCCTGGACATGCTGCCCCTCCCGCGCCGGAATGCGGTCGGTCGTGAAGAGCCAGTTCAGGTCCCGCGCGCGCGTTCGATCGAAGCCGAGCTTCACCGGCGCTCGCGTGAACGACGTTACGATCCCCGCCTTCAGGTAGACCTGGAGCGCGAGCACGACATCGAACTCGCGTTGTGCCAGCTGTCGCCGCACGGCGGGAAAGGCGCGCCAGCCGAGCGCGCGGTCGAACTCCACGATGTCGTCTACCGCCGGATGCCCGCGCACCAGTGATGCAGCGCCCGGCTGCAGCACCCACGTGACGCGCACGTCGGCGGAGTGACGCTTGAGTGCCGTCAACAGCGGCAGCACGTGCACGGCATCGCCGACTGCGCTCATCATCACGATCCCGATCCGGCGCGGCGGAGACGAAAGCATCACGACAAGGTAGCGCGGCGAAAGTACGGCGGGCAGCGTCGCGTCATCGCGCGTGCGCGTCGCGTGAATGCACTGGCATGTACTTGTCCATGCCCTCAGCAGCCCGTATGGCCCCGGACGCGAGCGTGGTGGCGAGCAGCGCGTCGTTGGCCGACAGTGCATCACGCGGTCGCTCGGCATGCCAGAGGTGGTACATGATGCCCCCGAACTTCAGCTTCCGGCGTCGAACTCGCGCATGCATGAGACGCGCGACGAAATCGCTGTCTTCACGGCCCCACCCCACGTAGCGCTCGTCGAATCCGTTCACGGCGATGGCATCGTCGCGCCAGAACCCCATGTTGCAGCTCCGCACGCCCGCCAGCGGATCGGTGGGCGTCGGAACGAAGCGAGACAGCGCGCCGAGCGAGCATGCGTTGAGTCGGTTGCCGATCCCCCGCTCGAAAGGGCCGAATCGGGTATCGCCATTGGCGAGGGCTCGCCGCGTTCGCGCCTGATCGAGCAGGACGCGCGTGCCCTGTGCGAACTGGTGAGGGCGCGAGAAGGCGAGATGCGAGCGCACGAAGTCCGGGTGAAGCACGCAGTCCCCGTCGATGAGCAGGATGTACGCACCGCGCGCCGTCGCCAAGGCGCGATTCCGGATCGCCGCCGCGCGGAACCCCTCGTCCGGATGCCAGGCATGGGCCACGTCGACATGTCGTTGTCTGAATAGCGGCACGAAGCGCTCGACGACGTCAGCGGTCGCGACGCGGGAACCGTCGTCGGCGACGAGCACCTCGCCGGGCAGGATCGACTGGGCGAGCACGCTCGCCAGCACGAGCTCGAGGGCATCGGGCCGTTCGTACGTCGTGATGATCAGCGAGTGCCGCGTCGCGTGGCCGGTCACGCCCGGGAAGTCACGAGTCCAGCGACGCGTCGTGTGGCGCACCGAGTTCCGCCACCTCCCGCTCATCGAACACCGCGCCGCGTTCGGTGCGCCACTTCCGCGCGGACTGGAGGAGCCGCGTAGCGTTGCCCACGCGCACGCTCGCGGCGTGTGCGTCGCCGAATCGCACACGGTCCACGTCGAGCACCCACGCGACGAGTCCTCCCTCGCCGTCGGCGAGCAGCACGTTCTTCACGTTCAGGTCGTGATGCCGTGCACCAGCGGCGTTCAGCGACCGGACGAGCGCGCGGGTGGCCCGCCACGCCTCGGCGCGTACCGCGGGCACTTCGCCCGGGAGCAGGTACGTTGCCAGGTCGCGTGATCCCATGACCTCCAACGTCATCACGTCGGCGCGTCGAAGAATGCCATACACGCGCTCGACCCCGTACATCGATACGGTGGGCGTGCGCACACCCATCGCCGCGAGGCGCAATGACGTGTCCAGCTCGTGCGGCGCGCGCGTCGGCGGCAGAAAGAAGTCCTTCGTGAGCGGCGCGAGCAGGCCACCGTGACGGTTGTGTCGCACCACCACGCGCGCGCCGGTCACCGGCAGCGCGATCGCATACGCCACACCTCGTCCGGGCAGGGGCCGCGCGGCGAGGTCGCGCGCCGCGGCTTCGTACAGCGTACCCTCCGCCAGCAGGGCTCGTGCGTCGTCTTCGAGTTCGACCCGAGCCACCGCGGTGCACCGGCCAACGGTCACCAGCACGTAGCCCGTTGGCACGACCGCGCCCATCAGCCGAGCTTCACGCGATACACCGGCACCGGCTGACTTTTTCCCTTGAGCTCCATGGGGGGCCGCTTCGTGAGCTTGGGAGGAGACTTGAGCGCCTTTCGCATCTCGTCGGAGATGAGGATTTCCCCGGGACCAGCGGCGGAGCAGAGCCGGCTCGCCGTGTTCACCGTATCGCCGATCACCGTGAACTCGAGCCGGCGCTCGGACCCGATATTGCCCGCGAATGCCTCGCCGTAATTCAGGCCGATCCCGATCTCGAGCGTCGGCCGTCCCTCGTTGCGCCAGCGAACATTCAATTCGTCCAGCGCGCTCATCATGTCGATCGCGGAATGCATCGCGCGATCGGCGTCGTCGGCATTCCCGAGCGGTGCGCCCCACTGCGCCATCACGGCGTCTCCGATGAACTTGTCGAGCATGCCGCCATGACGGAACACGCACTCCACCATCTCGGTGAAGTATTCGGTGAGCAAGGTGGCCATCGCGTCCGGATTCATCGTCTCGGACAGCGCGGTGAACCCGCGGATGTCGCTGAACAGGACCGCCACCGGCCGCTTGTCGCCACCCAGTTTCGTGGCTTCCACCGAGCCCGCGATGCGCGCGGCGAGTTGCGGCGCGAAGTACCGCTCGAAGTTGCTCCGCACGATGCCCTCGCGCCGGATACGCTCGGCGAACTGCGAATTCTCGATGGCGACGGCGGCGATGCCGGCGAACGCGACGAGAAACTCCAGATCGTCGTCACTGAAGCGATGGGTGATGCTCGGGTTATCGACGTAGAGCACGCCGAGCACGCGATCCGCACTCCCGATCAGCGGCGCGCAGATCGCCGAGCGCACCTGTTGCATGACGATGGATTGCCCGCCGAAGCGATCGTCCTCGCCCGCGTTGTCGGTGAGGAGCGCGACCTTCTCGGCCACCGCCTTGCGGGCGATGGACTGCGGCACCGATCGGGGGACGTCACCCCCGCGCTTGTCGCGCGCGATCTTCGGCACCAGCTCATTGCTCTCGTCGCAGAGCAGGATGGCGACGCGGTCGACCTCGAGCGTTCCGTAGGCGTAGCCCACGATCTTGTCGAGAATCGTGTCCACGTCCACTGCGCGCGTGAGTCCCTTGGACACCTCGAGCAGCGTCGCCAGCTTCTGCTGGCTCTTGTCACTCGGCGGCGCGCTGAGCGGTGAGACGATCGCCCGGGTCATGGCGCCAGACACGGTGGACGGACGATCCAGCGTCGAGATCGCCGCCGTGGGATCGCGCATGGGAATCTGGCGCACGATCGTCGCCCCGATGCTCGCGCGCTGTATGCTCACGTGCGACACGGCGGGCGTCGGCACGTTGAACGCCTCCAGCCGGAACCCGACCTTGCCGAACGCGACCAGGTCGTCCGTCAGCGCTCGCCCGTGCTCAATCTTGGTACCGTTGACGAAGGTGCCATTGCTCGAGGCGAGATCGCGCAACAGGAGCACCGCGCCGTCCGAGCTCAGCTCCGCGTGCCGGCGGGAAATCGTGGGATGGAAAATCGGCAGGTCGCACGTCGGCGCACGCCCGACGATGAGCGGAACGCCATCACGGATATCGTAGACCGTGCTTCCATCGGGGCTGATCAGGCGAAGGGGCATCGCCGGTCAAATATGGCATCGGCTCGCGGTGAATCCTAGCGATCCCGACGCATTGCCTCCCTGACCCGTCCGATCGCCGTGAGCACGGCGCGCGCCTTGTTCTCCGTCTCCGCCCATTCGCTTGCCGCCACCGAATCCTGCACGATGCCCGCGCCGGCCTGAATCGACGCCACGCCCTCGTGGAGGACACAGGTCCGGATGGTGATGGCGAGGTCCATCCGCTTTCCCCCGGCGCCGATGTAGCCCACCGCACCGGCGTAGGCACCTCGCCGTTCCGGCTCCAGCTCGTCGATGATCTGCATCGCGCGAACCTTGGGCGCTCCGGTCATGGTGCCGGCCGGAAAGGTGGCGCGCAACGCGTCGAGCGCGTCGAGTCCCGGCCGAAGCGTCCCCGTCACCTGGCTGACGAGATGGAGCACGTGCGAATACCGCTCCACGGTCATGAAGTCCGTCACCACGACGCTGCCGTACGTCGCGACGCGACCCAC
>JBDSSY010000302.1:0-17359 GCA_039928585.1 Gemmatimonadaceae bacterium
TCGGCGACACGCGCCCGCGCATCGTCGGTCCGATGCGACTCGTCCACGCCCATCACGGCGAGCGCGGCCGCCAGCGCGTTCGCGACGTTGTGATCACCCAGCAGCACGAGGTCGCTGCGATCGATCAACGGTGCGCCTAGCACGACCAGCTGGACGCGCGAACGATCGAAGTACCCGTCTGCGGCACCCTGCCCCGTCGTGAAGCGCAAGTGCGAGCCCCGCACGCCCGTCACCATGCGCTGCACGTCGGCGTCGTCCGCATTGCTCACCCAGACCGATCGCTCCGCCGCGTTCCGGAACAAGCGCGCCTTGTCACCATAGTACCCGTCGACGTCGGCATATCGGTCGAGATGATTCGCCGAAAGATTGGTGAGAATCCCCGAGGTCGGCGCGATGCTCGGCGAGTCGTGCAGCTGGAAGGACGACGTCTCGAGGGCGATCCAGTCCGGCTGTGCATCGCGCAACGCAATCTCGGCCAGCGGCGTGCCGATGTTTCCCGCCGCGACCGCGTCGTAGCCGAGACCCTCGAGCAGCTTGTGCGCGATCGCGGTCGTCGTGGTTTTGCCGTTGGTGCCGGTAATGGCGACGTAGCGTTGATGCGGCAGGAAATGCAGTGCCGCCTCGAGCTCGCCGATGATGGGCACGCCCGCCGTGCGCGCTGCGACGAGGGACGGAGCGTCGGGCGGGATACCGGGGCTCGCGACGACGAGTGCGCTGGCGGCGATGCGGGTCAGGTCGTGACCGCCCGACTGCACGTGCACGCCGAGCCGCTCGAGCGCGGCAGCGGCGAGGGCGACGCCGTCACCGGAAGCAGCGTCGCTGGCGTAGACGTCCGCGCCAGCCCGTCGCAGCAGCTCCGCGGCCGCGCGGCCGCTGCGAGCCAGACCGAGCACACTGATCTCTCCGCGCGTCCATGCGGCCGGCAGCGCCTCGGTGAGCGAGCGAACGGGCATCTTATCGCAGCTTCAGCGTGCTGAGCGCGAGGAAGGCGCCGATGATCCCGATGATCCAGAAACGGACGACGACCTGCTGCTCGCTCCAGCCCTTGACCTCGAAATGATGATGCAGCGGCGCTCGCGCGAACACGCGATTCTTCTGGGCGTACTCCAGCCCGTGTCGTCGCTTGTGATACTTGAACACGAATCGCTGCAGGAGCACCGAAACGGTCTCGGCGATGAAGACGACGCCGACGAAAATCAGCAGGAACTCGGACTTGAGCATGATCGCCACTGCCCCGAGCGCTCCGCCGAGCGCGAGCGATCCCGTGTCGCCCATGAAGACCTGCGCCGGAAAGGTATTGAACCAGAGAAATCCGATGAGGGCGCCCATCATCGCGGCGCAGAAGATCGTCAACTCGCCGGCGTGCTGGAGATAGAAGATGCCGAGGTACCGGCTCGCGTCCACGCGTCCGATGAGGTAGGCAAACACCGCCATCACGGCAAACGCGATGGCACAGAGCCCTGCGGCGAGGCCGTCCAGCCCATCCGTGAGATTCACCGCGTTGCTCACGCCGGTGAGGATGAACGTGACGAACAGGATGTAGAGCACCGGAAAGGTGAAGACGACCAGCAGGTACTTGTAGAACGGCAGTGTGATCGATGGATCAGGCAGGTTGGGCGACAAGGGCCGCAGCCAGAGGTACGTGCCCAGCGCAAGCCCGATCATTACCTGACCGAACAGCTTGTTTCGCTCTACCAGCCCCTCGTTCTTCAGCCCGAGGCGCTTCTGCTTCAGCTTGAGCATGTCGTCGAGAAAGCCGATGGCTCCCATGCCCGTCGTGACCAGCAGCGCGATCATGACGTAATGACTGAACACGCGAGCCCAGAGCAGCGTCGCCACGAGCGCCGAGAAGAGAAAGATCAGCCCGCCCATCGTGGGCGTCTTCCCCTTGATGGCGTGCGAGTCGGGCGTACCCTCACGGACGACCTGGTAGTTGGCCGCGGCATTGAGCCTGCGGAGGATCGCCGGACCGATCACGAAGCTGATGAGGATCGCCGTGACCGCGGCGCCCGCCGCCCTGAACGTGATGTACGTGAAGACGTTCAGGAGGTGGTACGTCGGAATGAGCGGGAGAAACAGGTAGTAGAGCAAAGGACCCGGGCGAAAAGCGTGATCGAGCGGACGGAGCGACGGTCAGCGGGCCGACGCCCACTCCGAGATGACGGGGATCAAGCGCTCGAGGCGAACCCCGCGTGAGCCCTTGAGCAGAATAATCGCGTCGGGAGCGAGGCGCGAACGCACGGCGCTCCACGCCGAGTCCGGCTCCGCGCCCGACGCGACGCGGGGATCGCCGGATGCCACCCGAGCGAGTGCGTCGGCGAATGCGCCGACTCCCACCACCAACTCGATCGGCGACGCGAGCGCCGCGCGGGCGACCTCGTCGTGCAATCGGTCGGCCTGCACACCGAGTTCCAGCATCGTGCCGAGGATGGCGACGCGCTGGCGTCCTGCACCTGCGTGCTCCAGCAACTCGAGCGCGACGCGCGCCGAGCCCGGATTCGAGTTGTATGCATCGTTGATGACGGTGGCCGCACCACAGGCCTCGAAGTGCACGCGCATCGGCGGGGCCGGCATGATGGCGAGCGAGCGGGCGGCGTCCTGCATCGAGACCCCGCGCTCACGCGCGACGGCGAGCGCGAGCATCGCGTTGCGGAGGTTGTGCACGCCTCGCAAGGGGATGCGCACGCGCACCTCGTCGATGCGCACCCACCCCTGCCCGTCCGGCTCCACACCCCATGCGTCGGGACGCAGATCGCCCGAATCGAGACCTGTACTCATGGCGCGCCGAGCGAGCGGTCGCGCCGCCGCGAGGATCTCGGGCTGAGAGGCCGGCACGATGGCCAGCGGCACCCCTTGGCACGCGGACACCTCTTCGCGCAGCACCCCTTCGAGGTCTCCGAGGCCTTCGAGATGCTCCTCGGCGATCGACGTCACCACGACGATGTCCGGCTCCACGATGGCGCGCAGCGATGCCACCTCGCCCGGCTGATTCGTGCCCATCTCGATGACCGCGATGTCGGCATCGTCGGGCAGGGCGAACAGCGTGAGTGGCACGCCGACGAGATTGTTGTAGTTGCCAACCGTGGCATGAACGCGCAGCGCGCCGCCAAGCGCGGCGCGAATCAGCTCCTTCGTGCTCGTCTTCCCGTTCGTGCCCACCACGCCGATGACCGGCTTGGCCCAGGCGCGACGGCGATGGCGTCCGAGGGCGCCGAGCGCCTCGGTCGTGTCGCGGACGGCATAGACGGGAACGCCCAGTCCATTGGCGCGCGACACGTCGCTGACAATGAGCGCCGATGCTCCCTTCTTGACGGCGTCGGCGAGAAAGTCGTGCGCATCGAAATTCTCGCCCTGGAGCGCGACAAACGCATCGCCCGCGCCCACCGATCGCGTATCGGTCGCGATGCGCGCGAGCCTGAACCCGCCTCGCGGACCGGTACCGAGCGCATCGGCGACGCGGTCGAGGGTCCAGAACTGCGGCTGGGCGAGCGCGCTCGCCTGCGGGGTGGTGACGTCGCCCATCAAGTCTCTCCGTCGGCAATGAGCTCGCGCACGATCGCGCGTTCATCGAATGGATATTTCACGGTGCCTCGAATCTGGTATGTCTCGTGCCCCTTGCCTGCGAGCAGGATCACATCATCCGTCCCGGCACCGGCAATGGCGCGGGCGATCGCGTCGCGCCGGTCCTCGATCCGTTCGTGCCGTCCAAGCGTCATGCCCGCCTCGATGTCGTCGAGGATGCGCTGCGGATCTTCTGTGCGCGGATTGTCGCTCGTGACGATGGACCGGTCGGATCCGCGTTCGGCGATCCGCCCCATGTCCGGACGCTTCCCGCGATCGCGGTCGCCGCCGCAGCCGAACACGGCCGTCAGGGAGCCGGCGGTAAACGGGCGCACGGCCGCGAGCGCGCGCGCGAGCGCATCCGGCGTGTGGGCGTAGTCGCGGAGCACCGTTGGACGCTCGTGCAGGATCTCCAGGCGCCCCGGCACCTGCGGCATCGTGCGGAGGCGATCCGCGATCACGGCCGATGGAACACCCAGCGCCCACGCCGCGGCGGCGGCGGCGAGGGCGTTCGCGATGTTGAAATCGCCGATGAGCGGCAATGCGACGGCGTGGCGGTCGCCACCCAGCGCGAGTGTCCACGCGCTGCCCCGCGGCGAATAGCGCACGTCCGTCGCCGTCACGTCGGCCGCTCCCACGAGACCGAACCGGATCGTGCGGCGTGTCGTTGGCAGCGCCGTCCATGCGGGGTCGTCGGCGTTCATCACGAGTGCGCCGTCCGGCGCGAGCAGCGCCGCGAGCATCGCCTTCGCCGCGAAGTACGACTCCATCGTGAGGTGGTAGTCGAGATGGTCGCGCGTCAAATTGGTGAACACGGCCGCGTCGAATCGGACGGCGTCGACGCGGCGCTGGTGCAGCGCGTGTGACGACGTCTCCATGGCAACCGTGCGAACGCCCTGATCGTGAAGGCGGCGGAGGACACGCTGCAGTTCCACGGGACCGGGCGTCGTCAGCCCGCCGCCGCCATCGGCGGCGTCGCCATCAGAGCCGATCAGCACGCCGAGCGTCCCGATGGATGCCGCGCGCGCGTCCGGTTCGTCGAGCAGGTGTCGGAGCATGCCCACGGTCGTCGTTTTTCCATTCGTGCCCGTCACGCCGATGAGGCGGAGTTGGCGCGCGGGATGTCCATGGAACGCCGCGGCCACGATGGCCGCGGCGCGACGGGTATCGTGCACCACGAGCGCGGGCAGTGTGGTGCGCGCAGGATCGGCGACCAGGGCCGCCGTGGCGCCAGCGCTCGCTGCACCTTCCAGGTAGTCGTGGCCGTCGCGATCCGCGCCCCGGACCGCGAGAAAGAGCGCACCGGCGGTCATGGCCCGGCTGTCGTCACTCACGCTGGTGATCTCGTGCGGGAGCGTGCCGACGACGAAATCAAGCAACCCGGCCTCTCGCAGCGCCTCGGTGATCACGGACAGAGAGACGACCGTCACGGCGTTCCCGCCAGGCGCACGACCGACCGGGCCGGCGCGCTGCTGCCCGCGACGGGATCAGTCGTGCCCGCGGGGCCCTCCACGAGTTGCACGCGGAATCCCGCCGTATGAAGCGCGTGTACAGCCTTGCGCACCGAGAGGCCGCGCACGTCCGGCACGGCACGCGCTGGCAGCGCGCCGATGCGCAGCGGAGCGGGCGCGGGTAGCAGGGCGACGAACGGGACGGTCGCTGACGTGTCCTCGTCCATCGCCTGCATGTCGGCGGTGCTGTCCGCCGCGACCTGCGATGCGACGGCGGCACGACGTGCCGAACCAGTCGAGTCGAGCGCGCGTTCACGGCGCGATGCGGCGAGCGATCCGCGATCCAGCGCCGCGCTTCGGGAAGCCAATGCGGCCTCGAGGACCGCCTTGGTCACAGGTGCCGCCGTGAGACCCCCGACGTAGGCGCCGCGCGGATTGTCGAGCTTCACGAGAATGACGAATTGTGGATTGTCGGCGGGAAAGAGCCCGACGAACGTAGGAATATGCTGTCCCGGCGCGTAGCGGCCCTGCACCGTGCGACGCGCCGTACCTGTCTTGCCGGCGAGCGCGAAGCTCCCCAGATCCGCCCGCACGGCGGTGCCTGCCTCCACCACGCCGAGCAACATCGTACGCACGCGGCGCGCCACGGCAGGAGAAACGACACGCCGCACGACACGACGCTCGTGCCGGAACATCACGCGACCGTCCGGCGCACGGACCTCCTTCACCAGCGCCGGCTCCAGCAACTCGCCATCGTTCGCGAGCGCGATATACGCGGCCGCGAGCTGGAGCGGCGTGACGGCCACCTCGTAACCCATCGCCATGGAGTTGGCGGATTGCGCCGACCATCGTGCCGGCTCGCGCAGGGTGCCGGACGCCTCCACCGGATACGGCACGCCGGTGGGCGTGCCGAATCCGAAGTCGCGCAACGCCTCGAACGACTCGCGCGGGGAGAGCCGCTCGGCGAACTGCACGATGCCGACGTTGCTGGACCACCGGATCACCTCGGCGAGCGTCAGGCGCGGCGCGCGATGTTCATCATTGATCGTGCGGCCGTTGATGGTGAGCTGCCCATCGAACGTGTTCACCACGTCCGTCTCGCGCGCGCGGCCCTTCTCCAGCAGCACCGCGGCGATGAACGGTTTGAGCGTGGAACCGGGCTCGTATGGCTCGGTGAGCGCGGTGGCTGCGGTCGCATTCGGATCACGGCGCTCACTCGCCATCGCGAGGATGTCGCCGTGTACCGGGTCGAGCACGACGACATCCCCTCCCTCCGCACCCATCCGCACAACCGCGTCGGCAAGTGTGCGCTCGGCGATGGCCTGCAGTTCGAGGTTGATGGTGAGCATCACGGTGTGACCGGCGACCGGCGTCTTCCCGGGCGACGCGGGGGACTCGAATCGGCGGCCGCGCCCGTCGCGCATCACGGTGGCGGAGCCTGGAATGCCGCGCAGAATCGAGTCGAGCGCGAGCTCCACGCCATCCACGGCACGTCCATCGGCGTCCACGCGGCCGATCAGGCGCCGCAATCCCTCACTCGACGTGTACGCGCGCTCGATGATGGGCGTCGTATACACGCCGCGCATCGCCGAGGCGCGCGCCACATCGGCGGCGAGATATCGGCCCGGCAGCTGGACCCATCGCCTCGCCGGGTCAGCAGCGCGCGCCACCATCGCCGGATCAACGCCCGCCGCGAGCAGCGCCTCTCGCAGTGCCCGCCGATTCTTCACTTCCTGCGGCGCGACGTCGAGCTTGACCGTTTCGCGACTCTGCGCGAGCGTTGCGCCCGTGCCATCCAGGATCTCGCCGCGCGGCGCCGGAATCACTCGTTCCGTGCTCTGCTGACGCGAGGCGCTCGCGGCCCAGGCCCGCCCCTGCCAGAGCTGCACGCGCCCCGCCTGTCCCACGATGGCGAGTGCGAACACCGCGAGGGCGAGATGCACGAGACCGACGCGGCTAGGGCCGTTCATTCGAGGCGCGGGGGAGGATGATTACCTGACTGTCGGCCGGCACGCGCATGCGCAGTCGCTGCTCGGCGATGGGTTGCAGGACGGCGCGGCTGGCGGCGGCGCGCACGTCGCCCTCGAGTCGCAGGCGCGACGCCATGAGCGCGGCGCGCCGGGCCTCGAGATCCTGCAACTCGCGCGCGCGCGCGATACCGTACGATCGACGCAGGATGACGCCCATCGCGATCAGAAGGAAACCGAGCAGCACGAGGACGAATCGGATTCGCCCGCGGCCCGCGCTCCCTACTCGTCCTTTCGCCATGCGCGAAGCCGGGCGCTGCGAGCGCGTGCGTTGTGCGTGACCTCGTTCGGCGATGCAACGATGGCTCGGCGCGTGAGCACCGTACCGAGCGCGTGGTCACCCCCACACGCGCACATGGGAAGCCGGGGCGGACAGACGCACGCCTCGCTCCACGCGCGAAAGGCGTGCTTGACGAGTCGGTCTTCGCCCGAGTGATACGACAGGATCGCCATCACACCCCCAGGCGCCAGCCGCTCGCGCAATTCCGGCAGCGCACGTGCCAGTCCAGTCAGCTCGTCGTTCACCGCGATGCGTACGGCCTGGAACAGTCGTGCGAACTCCGACGCGCCTGAGCGCGGGCCGAGTGCGCCGCGGATGGCGCCGACGAGATCGTCGCTGCTCACGAACGGTCGGGTACCGCGTCGCCGCACGATCTCCCGTGCGAGGCGACCGGCGCGCGGCTCGTCACCGTAGTCGCGGAACATGCCGGCGAGCGTGGGCTCGTCCGCAGCATTGAGCACGTCGGCGGCGGAACGCGACATGTCGCGACCCATGCGCATGTCGAGCGGCGCGCCCTCACGGAACGAGAAACCGCGCGTCGCATCGTCGATCTGGTGCGACGAGATGCCGAGGTCGAGCAGGATACCGTCGAAGCGCAAGCCGGAGAGCGGGAGATCATCGAGCGAGGCATGATTGCCGCGCAGCGCGGTGAACCGTCCCGACGCGGCCGCGTCCGCGAGCCGCGCGACCGCGGCGGCGAGGGCGTCGGGGTCCCGATCCACGCCGATCACGCGCGCCACACCCGCATGCAGCAGCGCCGCGCTGTGGCCGCCACCACCGAGCGTGCCATCGAGCACGAGCCGCGCGCTGGACAGGAATTGCACGACTTCGTTCACCAGCGCCGGTGCATGGTAGGGGGAGTGCCAGGTCGGCGCGCTCGAATCCGGCGGCTGGAAGTGCTCTGCACCACCGCGCATACTATTCCTCTCCCGCGAGCGACGAGAGCGTCGCTCGGGCTACCGCAACGCCCACCCCTGCATGCCGAGCATTCGCAAGCACATCACGTACATCGTCCACGGCGCACGCGCCGAGCGGCCCGAGCTTCGCCAGATGGTGTCGTGGGTACGAGAGCGGGGACACGCCGTGGATGTTCGAATCACCTGGAACGCGGGCGACGCCGAGGAACTCACGGCGGACGCCGCGGATCGGGGTACTGATGTCGTCGTGGCGTGCGGGGGCGACGGAACGCTGAACGAGGTGGTGAACGGGCTCGACGGGCGCGACGTCCCGCTGGGTGTCGTGCCACTCGGCACGGCGAACGATTTCGCGAGGCAAACGGGCATTCCTGAAGACGCCGATCATGCCATGGATGTTATCCTGCGTCGCAAGCCCATGCGCATCGATACGGCATCCATGAACGGGCGTCGCTTTCTCAACGTGTCCACCGGCGGTGTCGGTGCGGAAGCGACAGCGGAGACTCCTGCGGATTTCAAGGCATCGCTCGGGCCGCTCGCGTATGCCATCACGGCGATCCGAAAGATGGCGAGCGACCAGTCGCGCCACGCCTTGTTCTCCAGCGCGGGGTTCGAGCTCGACGTGGACTTCCTTGCCTTCGCCGTGGGGAGCGCGCGCGTGACGGGAGGCGGCACGATGATGACACCGGATGCGAGTGTCACTGATGGCCTGCTGGATCTGTGCGTGATCGAGTCGATGTCTCGCCGGGACTTTGCGATGCTGTCGCTCCAGCTGAAGAAGGGCGAGCATCTCGGTTTGCCCGGGGTGCACTATGCACAATTGCCCTGGCTGAAGGTGTCGAGCGTCGAGCCGCTGAGCGTCAACCTGGATGGGGAGGGCGTGGAGGCATCGGTGTGCGACTACCGCGCCCGGCGAGCGGACCTGCTGGTTCATGTACTGCACCTGCCAGGGGAGGAGACTGACAGAAATACGTGAACCGTGGACCGTGAATCGTAAAGGGCACACCGGATCGAGTCCGGTGTGCCCTTCGACGTGCTTACGGTTCACCGTTCACGGTTCACGGTTCACAATCAGTCCGATCAGTTACCTGCAGTACTTCTTCGCCGATCCGTCGAAGAACGCCTGATACTGCGGGATGGCACCGAGAATCTGCTTCGCCGCGTCCGCATTGACCGACCCGCCGCGCGGCATGTAGGTATTCACGAGCATGAGCGCATCCTGACCGGCCTTCGAGTCGGCACAGGTCTTGGACGACTGGAGCTGCGTCCCGTAGAACTGCACGAGCGAGAAGCCCGACACGGCCGTGAGGAACGCGGCCGCCGGCGACGGATTGATCTCGTCCGACGCCTTGAGCAGGCTGACGGCGGTCTGGAAGTCTTCCGGCTTCTTCGATGCGACGCCGGCCTTGTACGCGGTCTGGCCCAGCCCGAGCAGGAAGCCGGCATCGCGCTCCTTGTTGGTCGGGTCATTCGCGACGTCGGCCTTCACAGCCTTGATGGCAGCAGCCGGATCGTTCAGGTCGGACGCGATCTGCGCCAACAGCAGGTTCGCGCCATTCACCTTGGGATCCACCTGCACGGCCCGCTCGAGCGAAGCCTTCGCGGCGGGAAGCTGTCCCGCCTTGCGCTCATTCTGCGCCTTGAGCACGAGCAACGTCGCGCTGCGCGGAAACTTCGCAGCGCCAGCCGACGCGAACTCTGCGGCGCGCGCGTACGCGCTGTCGCTGGCGAGGTCGTTGATCTGGCGGAAGTAATAGTTGGAGTCCGACGCGGCGGAATCGAGCGTGACGTACGCCACACCAGCCGGCACCGACTCCTTGAAGTTGCGCGCGGCACGCAGCACGAGCCAATAGGTGCGGGCGTACTGCGGATCACCGGGATTGTCCGTCACCAGCTGCTTCGCCGTGGGCACCGCAATGCCCGCTTGCCCCGACTGCACCAGCTCGGCGATGACCGACTCGCGCAGGGTCGTGTTCGTCGGATCGGAGTTCATCATGCCCACGAGCGCCTGCAGCGAGTTCGCCGTGTCGTTCTTCACCTTGTACGCGTCGTAGGCGAGCGTGAAGGCGATCTTGCTGCGCGGATCGAGCGCGATGACCTGCCGGGTAATCGAAATCACCGAGTCGGCCCACGGCTTCGTGGAATCCGCGGTCGTCTTCCACGACTGGTAGGCGCTCGCCAGACACAGGCGCGAGATGGTGGCCTTGGGATACGCCGTGATGGCCTTCCGTGCCGCGGCGACCGCAAGATCCGGCTTGCGATCGCGGATGGCGTTCTCGCACTCCTGGTTGGCCGCGAGCTGCTTGCGAGCCGCGTCGTATTCCTTGACGATCTGCTTCGCCACGTCGCCCAGGTTGCTGGATTCGGTGGAGAGGAGCGGCTGCGAGAGCGCAGCGTCGCGCGACACGAATAAGCGGGCGTTGACGCGATAGCCGGATGCCGTCTTGGTGACGGTGCCGTCGATCACCTCATCGGCTCGCACGAGCTTCGCGAGCTCCTTGATGTCGTTCGGGCTCAGCGCGGAATCCGGCCGGTAGCCGGACTGCTCGAGCGTGTTGTTGATATCCTTCTTGCTGGTCGGCATCAGCGTGCGAATACTGAAGTCGCTCGAGACGCGGTTGCGCACCTCGTCCGCAACGCGGACGCCACCCTCGACGTCACCGCGGAATGTCGTGACCAGCACCTTCTTCGTATCGGGGCCGGGCGCCTGTTGCCGCTGAGCGCTGGCGACGGCCGGGACGGCCACCACGGCGAACAACGCGGCGAGTCCAGCGGCCGTGAACAGGGAGCGATGCGGAGCCTTCACAGTCGTAACCTCCAAAGCGTTGAACCATCGTACCCCGACCTCGAACGTGAGGTCCGCCGAACTGCGGACGCCACGCGAACCTGCATGGGCGAAGAGGGACTCGAACCCCCGACATCCTGCGTGTAAGGCAGGCGCTCTAACCAACTGAGCTATTCGCCCGGCGAACGCTCGCACGAGCGAAGCCGTCGTCGGCCGCGCTCGCCAGGTATGCATCCTTGTGAAGTGGCCGCCCGATCAACCGCTACGTCAGGAGCGCAGGATCGCCAGGGGAACCAGCACACAGTACCCCGCTACGAGCAAGATCGGTGCAATCGTCATCCCACCACGCGCGAGATCCGCGTAGCCGAGCAGAATCGTCACAAGCGCGATGCTCCACCAGAGCAGGGGCCGCGACGGCGTCACGGTATCGATTAGCGGCATTGCGGGTAGTGTACGCGGGGCTCCGGAGCGTGTCAAGCAATGGTCTCGTCATCGCTTACGCCGTCGGCGCGCCGTCGTGCGGATCGCGCCGCGGACTCGTCGCGAGACTCGTCGCGAGACTCGATCGCGGACTGCCCGGTGGCGTCGTTCCCGAGCGGCGCGGCACTCGCACCGCCCTCACCCAGCAACATGGCGAGCGCGTGCCGCTGCTCGAGGCGCTCGGCGGCGGCGTCCGCCGCCAGCAGGACGCGTAGCCGGCGTCGGTCTCGCATGCGCCGCGCGACGATGAGCGGCAGGAGAAGGACCGACAGTGCCAGCAGGAGCAGCGACAAGTCTGCGAACAGCGCCAGTCCGCCGTATCGCCGCCTCGTCCTGGATTGGAACTCGCTCTCGAACCCGGACATCGTCAGGCCGAACGCGCGTCGAATGGCCACATCCATCGACGGGCTGCGCGTCCAGTACTCGAACAGCAGCGTGAGTCCCCGATCAGGATCCAGTGACGCGAGCTCCGTGACGGCGCGATAGCTCAGCGCGTAGGCCGACTGGGCGGACACCGCCCCGCCGGCGAACGCCCGATCCAGCTGCTCGAGCGTTGGCGCGCCGCGCAGCGCTAGCGCAACGTTCGCGGCAAGCACGTCCTCGCGCCGCCATTCCCGGGCGGCGACGCTGGCGTAGCCCTCGTCGAACCACCGAGGTGGCCGGTCGCCGAGCCGTTCGTGCAGCGCCAGGTGCGCGAGCTCGTGACGCAGCACTTCCTGTGGGTCGCCTGCATCGGAGCCCGCGGCGCGACCCTGCATGATGATCCGCCGCGATTCGGGAAACGCGATCGCGGCACCCCACTCCGGCGCGGCGCTGCCGGCCCACAGGCGAAATCGAGCCGCATCGGGGGCGAGCGCGATGAGCACCCGCTGGGTGGGTCGCGGCAGCCAGGGGAAACTGTCCGTACGCGCGGCCGTCGTGAGCAGCGACCTCGCCAGCAACTCGTCCTTCGGGAAATAGACGGCAGTCAGGCGACCGACGTCGAGTCGAAGCGGCGCGTCATCCTGCGCCACGAGCGGCCTGGCGGCGGTCATGATCAGCGCTGCGGTCGCGCCAGCCACCCACCACCGCCCGCGCGTCGCCCTTACGGCTCCCCGCCCCGCTCCACGGTCACCAGCACGTCGGCGCACTTCTTCCCCCACGGGTTGAACTTGTTCGCCGCGTAGCCGTCACGCCACGTCTGGAGCGCCTCGTCCTTCTGTCCATTGAACCAGTAGGCCCTGCCCAGCTCGTAGTACGCCTCGATCAAGTTGGGGCCCAGCGCGAGCGTCTTCTGGAAAAAGGTCTGCGCATCCTCGAACATGTCGCGCTCGAGATACACCAGGCCGAGGTAGAAGTGCGCGTAAAGAGTGGCCTTTCTGTCGGAGTCGAGGCGAATGGCGCGCGACAGATGTTCGATCGCCTCCCCGAAGATTCCCTTCTTGAGGCAAATGTACCCGACGTTGATGCGCGCCAGCGCGTTCCCTGGCTCGCGCATCAGCACTCGCTGGAACTGCATCAATCCGTCGTCGTACTTCTCCTGGAGCATCTGCGCCCAGCCGAGCAGCGACACGGCTTGCGGATTGTCGGGCGCCAGCGCGAGCGCCTTGTTCAGCGCGACCTCCGCGCCGGCGTAGTCACCAAGCGAGATGTGACTCCATCCCTTCTCGATGAACGTGGAGGCGCCAATGTGATCGGCGACGACGGGTCGTTCCGCCGTGAACGCAGGGGCGGCCGTCGTCTGGAGCTCCTTCCAGCGATCGACGAGCGCTTTCGCCTCGTCCTTGATCGTGGCCAGCGCCGCGAGATCCGCTTCGACGCCTCGGCCGATGTCGATCAGCTCGGCCCGAATCGCGTCGCGATCCGAGCTGGCTGTGGGGGCGCCAATGCGGGACGCGAGCGACGCCAGCCGCCCGCGATAGGCATCCGCCAGCTCAGTCATGCGTCGGTTCCAGCACCCGCCTGCTGCAACGCGATGCGCTCGGTGGACGACAGGAGCTGATCGACGTCGAGGAAGATGACCAGCCGGTCACCGCGACGGACGATGCCCTTGAGATACTCCGCCGAGAGACCGCGGAAGAGTTTGGGCGGATCCGCCACTGCGGCCTTGTCGTATGGGGCGACCTCCGTCACGCCGTCGACGACGACGCCGATCCACTCGCCAGCCACGTTCAACACCAGCGTGCGCGTCTCGCTCGCTGCTGGCGCGGCAGGCAGCTCGAAGCGGATTCGCAGGTTCACGATCGGCACGACGCGTCCCTGATAGTCCATCACGCCCTCGATGTACGACGGCATGTCGGGGACGGAAGTTGGCGTCGTGTACCGCAGAACGCGCTCGACCGAGTGGATGTCCGCGGCGAAGAGATCCTCGCCCAACCGAAAGGTGACGAGCTTGTCCGACTCGGTGGTCATGCAATCTCCAGCAGTGGTTCCGCCTGGCAGGCGGCGAGCAGGGCGGCGGCGTCGACGAGCGCGAGCAGTGCGTCCTGCCTGCGTAGAACGCCGAGCACGAGACCGTCTCCAGTGTCGAGGGCGGGCGCGTCGCGCAACGTGGCGAGGTCCAGCGTGAACACGTCGTCGACTTCATCCACGAGGACGGCGAGGCGCGATCGTCCACGGCGAAAGATGAGCGCCGACGTGCCATCCTCGATGGCCTGGCCGAGCGCGAGGGTAGGGGAATACACGGACGTCAGTCTATCCCGCACCGTGATCACGCCCAACATGGACTGCGGCATCTCGGGCACGTGGTGCACGGGCGGGATGTCGATTGCCTCCTCCACCTCCACCAGCTCGATGCCGAAGCGCTCGCGACCGACGCGGAAGATCAGCAGCTCGACTGTGCCGGTCCGCGCGCGCACACGTTCGCGAAGCGAACGGCCAGCGGTAACGGCGAGGACACTGGGCACGGGCGCGACGGGCAGCACCGCCACCTGTGCTGCTTCCGCGGCGCGAGCCGCAGCAATGGCGCGCGCGAGATCGAGCGGCGTGGTCACTCTGGCGTCCACGGCGCGATCGAGCTCGCGAGTGCGGAGCTTCTGCTTCTTCTTCATCCCTGAATTTCCGCGAGTGAGGCCGGCGAGTCGTGCCTCAGCTACGACGAGCACAGGGCGCTGTCCGTTACGCCGCAGGGGGTCCAGCCGGGCGCGAGGCGAGTTGATCACGAGGCCGCCCGCGCCGCGCCGAGCAGCGCGACGATCGCGGGCGCGACGTCCGTCAGCGCCGCAACGCGGTCGGCGCCCGCTCGCTGCAAGGCGGCGAGCGGCATCCCGTAGATGGTAGAGGTCGCGCGATCCTGCACGATGCCGAGGCCGCCTGCCTCGCGGATTCGTGACAGGCCGTCGGCACCATCACGTCCCATGCCGGTGAGTACCACACCTACCGCGGCGCGCCCGAACTGCTGCGCGACCGACCCGAAGAGGGGATCGGCGGCGGGCCGCACACCCCAGACGGGCGGGCTCGAGTCCAGCGCGATGCGCCGCTCACCTCTGGCATCCCGCACGACGCTCATGTGCAGGCCGCCGGGGGCCAGGTACACCCGGTTCGTTTTCACGACCTCGCCCTGCTCCGCCTCCATGACGGTGAGCTTGCTCATGTTGTCGAGTCGGGCGGCAAGACTGCGCGTGAACCCCACGGGCATGTGCTGTACGACGAACACCGCAGCATGCAGGTCGCCGGGCAGGTTGGGGATCACCTCGGCCAGTGCGCGCGGGCCACCCGTGGACGACGCGATGGCGACAGCGGCGACGGCCCCGCCTTCGCCCGTGGACGACGTGACCGGCCGAGAGTGCGCGACGCGCGGACGTGCGAGAATCTGGACCCCGCCCAGGTTGACCTGCGTGGCGGCTCGGAGCGCGGCGAGCAGCGTCTCGGAAATCGTGAACAGGTCGAGGCTGATCGGGCCTGACGACTTGCGAACGAAGTCCACGGCACCGAGTTCCAGGCAGCGCAGCGTCAGGTCGGCCCCGCCGTCACTGGTCGCCGCGCTCAGCATGACCACGGCGCGTGGCGTCTCACTCATGATGTACCCGAGCGTCTGCATGCCATCCAGCTCGGGCATCTCGACGTCGAGCGTGACGATGCGCGGATCGAGCGCGTGGATCTGTCGTAGTGCGTCAAGGCCGTTGCGCGCGGTACCGACGACGTGGAACTCCGGGAAGCCGTCGATGATCTGCGTGATGAGGCGACGCATGAAGGCACTGTCGTCCACCACGAGCACCGACACCGGTGAGCTAGATGACACGGTCCCCCTTCCGAAGCGACCTGACCTCGAGTCGCCCGTCGGCCAGATGGAAATAGACGCTGCGCCCGTAATCGAGTCCGGTGTCCTCGGCGACGATGGGAACCCCGGCCGCTGCGAGCGCCTCACGCGTGGCTTGCACGTTGCGCTCGCCCACGTTGATGCCCGTATTGTTGACAAGCTGGCCGAACATGCTCGCCCCGCCGACGATCTTCGCGCACACGCGTGCGTGACGCGTGCCCATCGCGCGCATCTCCTCCAGCATCAGCGGCACGATCGTCTCGGGAAACTTCGCCGGATTTCCCGTCTCGCGCGACATCGATGCGCTGGGCAGCAGGATGTGCGCAAGCCCGCCGATCTGCGTCTCGCGATCGTAGAGCGCGATTGCCACACACGAGCCGAGCCCGATCGTCGTGATGAGCTGCGGTCCGCGCAGGACGGCGTAGTCCGCGACCTTGACGCGCACGTCGGTCGAATCGCGGCTCATAGGGGCTTGAAGATGCGTTCGCGGCCGTCGACCGCCACGAACCGCGTCCGCGCCGCACCGAGGAGCGTCTCCACCTTTCCCAGGACGAGAAATCCGTCAGGGGCGAGCGCAGCGTGGAACCGGTCGAAGAGGCGTTCCTGCGTCGAACGATCGAAGTAGATCAACACGTTGCGACAGCAGATGAGATGATGCGGTCCCGGCGGCGGCGCGTCGGCGAGCAGGTCGCGCCGCTCGAAGCGCACGAGCCGCTTGATCTCGGGCATGATGGCGAATGGCGCGGCTGGCGCGAAGTAGCGGGCGCGCAGGTCGTCCGGCGTGTCGGCGAAGTCCCCCTCCTCGAACGTTCCCGCCTGCGCGGCGACGAGCGATCGCGCATCGATGTCGCTGCCGAGGATCTGCACGCGTCCCGCCAGCCGCGACAGCGCACCCGCACGCTCGGCGTGCCTGTGAAAGAGCGTTGCGAGCGAATACGGTTCCTCGCCGGAAGAACACCCCGCGCTCCAGACGTGGATCGTCGTCGCCGGTCCATCCCACAACGCGGGGACGACTTTGTCGGCAATCGCCCCGTACGTGTCCCAGTTGCGGAACAGCTTGGTCACGTTGATCGTCAGCGCGTCAAGCAGCTTGTCGTACTCAGCCTGATCGGTGTCGAGGACGCCAGCGTAGTCAGCGTACGTGTGGACACCGCGCGCGCGCATGCGCACGGCGATGCGCCGCCGCAGGCACTTGTCCTTGTAGCTCGCGCAGCCGAATCCCCGGTCGCGGGAGATCTTCGCCGTGAGCTCCGCGAAGCCGGCGTCGGACAGATCGTTCACGATTACAGGACCTGTCGCACTGCATCGAGGTTGGTGCGGACGATGGCATTCGTGGGATCGAGCTCGAGCGCCTTCTCCCAGTAGCGCAGTGCCTCGTCACGCTCCTGCCGCTTGAAGCGGATGTTGCCCAGCTTCAGGTAAATGTCGTCACCCAGCCGCGGATTCAGCTTGATCGCGCGCAGATAGAACTCGAGCGCGTCGTCGTAACGGCCGGCCCGGTAGTGGCAGTCGCCCAGGTTCTTGTGAATCTGCGGCAGCCCGGCGTCCTCGAGCGCGCCCCGTTCCGCCGCCTGCAGCGCTTCCGGATGATAGCCGCGACGCTCCTGCACCGCCGCGAGGTTGT
>JBDSSY010000303.1:0-9644 GCA_039928585.1 Gemmatimonadaceae bacterium
GAGGCGAAGGTGAAGCTGGCGAGCGACGCGGCCGCGACGGCGAAGTCCGTGGCGAAGGACCCGATGGCACATCGCAACGACAAGACGTCCGTTGCGACGTACACGGGGGGCAAGCTCACGGCCGGTCACCTGGCGATGGTGCTGCTCGCCGCGCCGCGGAGTGGACAGCTCACGCAGCAGATACAGCAGGCGCCCGATTCCCTCGTGAATCAGTACGTGACGAACATGGCGCAGCGCGAAGTGCTGCTGCGTCGCGCCGATAGCGCGAAGGTCGGTCTCTCGCCGGAGGAGCTCACGAATCTCCGTCGCGATTTCAGCCAGGCCGTCGCGATGAGCTGGACGCAGTTGGGCATCGATCCGAAGTCGCTCGCCGACAGCGCCAAGTCGGCGTCCGAGCGGGAGCGGCTGGCAGCCGCGCGCATCGAGGCGTTTCTCGATCGCGTCATGTCCGGACAGGCGCAGCCCGTCCCCGTGCCGGCGCCCCTGCAGATCATCCTGATGGACAAGTATGACGCGAAGGTCAACGCCGCCGGCATCGAGCGCGCCGTGGAGCGTGCCGCGAAGCTGCGGGCTGGCGCCGATTCGTCACGGGCTGCGCAGCAACCGCCGTCGGCGGTACCCCTTCCGGGCGCTCCCGGTGCGGGCGCGACGCCCGGCGCCGCTCCGAGCCCATCGCGAGGAGCGGTGCCGCTTCCGGGACAGCCAGCGCCGCCGCGTCCGTAATCACGGGCGGTCGATCCGCCCATCACCAGCGGCCCGGACCTTCAAGGCCGGGCCGCGTGTAGTTCAAGGATATGCGCCTCTCATTCCATCTCGTCGCCGCGGTCCTCCTGGCCGCCGCCCCCGCCTCAGCGCAGCTGACGCCACCGGTCGCCCCGGCTGCGAAGCTCGCGACATCGACGCAGTCCATTCCGCTCGATCGCGTCGTCGCGATCGTGGGTGACGTGGTGATCACGCAGTCGGGGCTGCAGGAGAAGTTGATCCAGAAGCGTCAGGAAGGCGTCGTGTTCCCGACGGACAGCGTGACCCTGAAGCCGTTCGTGCTCGGGATCGTGAACGAGCTGATCGACGAGGAGCTGCTGCTGCGGAAGGGAAAGGAACTGAAGATCGAAGTACCCGACGCCGATGTGAACAACACGGTGGACAAGCAGATGAAGGACATCCGTGCGCGCTTCGGCAGCGATGCGGAGTACCGGACCGAATTGCAGAAGGCCGGACTGGGTACGCCGGATGAGTTTCGCCGCTTCCGGTCGGAGGAAGTGCGGCGTGCGGAGACGATCACGCGCACAGTCCGCAAGCTGCGCGAGGATGGGAAGATCGTGCAGGCGAACGTGACGGACGAGGAAGTGCAGGAGGCGTACGATCGTAACCGGGCCACCCTGCCGAAGCGTGAGCCGAGCGTCGGCTGGCGGCAGATCATCATCGCGCCCAAGCCGAGCGTCGCGGCGAGGGAGCGTGCGAAGGCGAAGGCGGACTCGCTGCTGGTGGAGATCAAGACCGGCGGCGACTTCGAGACGCTTGCGAAGCGCGAGTCCATGGATCCGGGCTCGAAGGACAATGGCGGAGATCTCGGCTGGAATCGCCGTGGCCGCATGGTGGCGGAGTTCGATCGCTGGATGTTCGCGTTGCCGCCGGGCCAGCTGAGCCCTGTGGTCGAGACGCCGTTTGGCTATCACCTCATCCGTGTCGACCGCGTCCAGGCTGGCGAGGTGAAGGCGCGACACATCCTCATCGCACCGCGCATCGACTCGGCCGACGTCGCACGGGCAAGCGCCTCCGCCGACAGCGTTGCCGCAGCGTGGAAGACGGGCGCCTCCTTCGATTCGCTCGCGAGGAAGTATCACGATTTCGCCAGCGCGGAGGAGACGACGTTGCTGACGCCCTTTCCGCGCGCCAAGCTGCCGGAGCCCTATCAGCAGGCGTTCGCTGACAAGAAGCCGAAGGATTTTGTCGTCTTCAGGATCGCGGGCAACACGACGGTGCCCGGAAAGTTCGTCGTCGCACAACTCGCGTCGGTCGAGGAGGGCGGCGAACTGACGCTGGCGGAAGTGAAGGAACGCTTTCGCTCCCGGCTGGCGGAGGAGGGCGGGGTGAAGCGACTGATGGACACGCTGCGGAAAGGCACGTACGTCGCCGTGCGTGAAGATGCCATCACGCTCATCCCGCAAGCCGCGGCCCTGCAGAAATGATCGGCGCGTGTCGCCGGTAGCATGACGCGTCCGCGACTCGCGGTCACCGTCGGCGATCCGCGCGGCATCGGTCCGGAGATCGTGCGTGCCGCGCGGGCCGATGCACGGGTACGCGCTGCGGCGGACTTGTTCGTCATCGGACCCGCGGGAGTCACGGGCGTCGAGGAGCCGGACGACATCGTGGGTGCGTGGGACGCGTCGCTGCAGTCGGCGGCGCTCGCCGGGCGGTGTGCCGGGCTCGCGGTGGATCGCGCGATCGAGCTGGCGAGGACAGGGGGTGTGGAGGGCATCGTCACGGCGCCACTCGACAAGCACGCACTGTTCGCCGGGGGATACGACTTTCCCGGGCATACCGAGATGCTGGCGAACCGCACCGGGCGCGACGTCGCCATGATGCTCACGGCCACCCGTCCCAGTGCGGGCGCGCCGAACTTGCTGCGGGTCGTGCTCGCGACGACGCATGTGGCTCTCCGCGACGTTCCGCGCTTGCTCACGCCGGCGGCCATCGCGACGGCGGCGCGTGTGACGCGCGCCGGACTCCGCGACTGGTTCGGCATCGAGACGCCCCGCATCGCGCTATGCGCGCTCAATCCCCACGCTGGCGACGGCGGCCGGTTTGGACGTGAGGACGACGAGGTGCTCGCACCCGCCGCACGTGCGGCGGGACTCGTCGGTCCACTGCCCGCGGACACCGTGTTCGTGCGCGCCATGCGCGGCGCGTTCGATGCGGTGATCGCGCCATATCACGACGTCGGCATGACCGCCATCAAGGTCGCCGCCTTCGGATCGGCGGTGAACGTCACGCTGGGCCTGCCATTTCCGAGGACGTCGCCCGACCACGGTACCGCGATGGACATCGCCGGCCAGGGTATCGCCGACTCGTCGAGCATGGTCGAAGCGGTATTGCTCTGCGCCGACATCGCGGTCCGCTCACGCGGCCGGCGCTGATGCCGTCGCCGGCGCGCGGTGGCGCGGCGTGTCAGTCGCGCGAACGCTGTCGGGCGCGGCGGTCGCCGACCGAGTGCAGATCCACGGCGAGCGACTCCACCCGCCGGCCCGTCATCGCCATCACGGTGAAGACTGCGTGGCTCGCCGTTACACGGTCGCCCGCGATCGGCAGTCGCCCGAGCGCGCCGAACACGTAGCCGCCGATCGTCGTGTACTCGTCGTCGGGCACCTCGAGGCCGAAGCGCTCGTTGAGCTCGTGCAGATTAAGCGATCCGTTCACGAGTACGTCGGCGCCCGGTACGGACACATCCACCACCTCCGACTCGTCGTACTCGTCGAGGATCTCGCCGACGATCTCCTCCAGCAGATCCTCCATCGTCACGAGCCCCGCGGTGCCACCGTATTCGTCGAGCACCACGGCCATGTGCTCCTTCAGCCGCTTGAAGTCGGCGAGGACCTCTTCCACCTCGCGTGACCCGGGCACGACGTGCACCGGCCGCATGACGCGAGACATGGTGAAGTCGAGCGGCCGTTCCCGCAGCAGCGGAATGAAGTCCTTGGCCAGCACGAGCCCGACGATGTTGTCGATCGACTCCTCGAACACGGGATAGCGCGAGCGCTGGGTCTCCACGACAAGTGCGACGGCTTCGTCGAGCGTGGCGTCGATGTCCAGTGCGTCGATCGCCGTGCGCGGCGTCATCACCTCGCGGGCATTCTTCTCGGAGAACTCGAACACGCCCTCGATGAGCGCGGCGTCCTGCCGCTCGAGAACGCCGACTTCCTGGCTCTGCTCAACGAGGATGCGAAGCTCGTCAGCGGAGTGCACGTTCTCCTCGGCACTCACCGGCGTCTGCCGGAACGCGCGCAGCACACCATCGGCGGATTTGTTGAGCAGCCAGGTGAATGGCGTCGTGATCCACGCGAAGACCATGAGCGGCGGCACGAGCCACCGCGAGACTTCCTCGGGATGGTTGAGCGCGGCGCTTCGCGGGGCGAGCTCGCCGAAGACGACGTGGCCATAGGTGACGACCGCCATCGCGCACACCGTGCCGACCGTAGCGGCACTGATGCGGAGGGGCAGCGACAGGGCGGCGTAGGACTGCGCGAAGCTGTGGGCGAGCGTTTCCTCCGCGAGCACGCCGATGCCGATGCTCGCGAGCGTGATGCCGAACTGGCTCGCCGAGAGGAGCCGCGCCATGCTGGTCGTGGCCTTGAGCACCAGGCGCGCCTTGGCATCGCCGGCGCGTGCCATCGCTTCCAGCCTGGATCGGCGTGAGCGCACCACCGAGAATTCCGCGGCCACGAAGAAGCCGTTGGCGGCGAGCAGACCAATCAGGGCGAGGATGCGTGCGAACACGGGCGGAACGTAATCCGGCGTGGACGCCCAAGCCACTGTTTCGCAACAGCTTGACCTTGGCCTGTCATCGTCCGACACTGTTGTGCATGAGCGATGCGACGAGCGAATACCGAATCGAAAAGCTCCGACGGGCGGTAGAGCTCACGCTCGCCAACGGTCAACGCCTGGAGGGCGACGTCTTCGTTCAGTCCACGGCGCGATTTCGCCCCGGTCCGGCCGAACCGCTCGAGCTGTTGAACGATGACGAATCGTTCCTCCCGCTCGTCATTGGTTCGGGAGACGCGTTCCTCGTGCAGAAGGCGCAGATCGCCGTCGTGGGAACGCGGCTCCCCGACGGCGATGACGCCGTCGATCGCGCCCTCGTGGGAATGAACGTGGAATTGACGCTCATCGACGGCAGCGCGCACATCGGCTCGCTCTTTCTCGAGGTCCGCGCAACCCGCCAGCGTCTCGTCGATGTCCTGAACGACCTGTCGTCACCGTTTCTCGCCCTGTTCACCGCCGATCAGCTTCGACTGGTGAACCGACGTCATATCGCGTACGCCCGTCCCGTGACCTGATTTCATGCCCCAGCTCGATCGCCTGCTGTCCGTCATGGTGAGTCAGCGCGCCACCGCCCTGTCGCTGCACGAGAACGAGCTCGCCGCGCTCGAGATCGCGGGCGCTCCACGTCCGATGACGAAGACGCCGCTCACGAGCCAGCAGGTCGTGGCGCTGCTGAGAGAGATCGCACCGGACGACGCGGCCGCGTCGCTGGACGCCGGGAAGCCCACGCAGTTCGACTACGTCTCCGAGGATGGCGCGTTTTGCGTAGACGCGGCGCGGGACGGCACCCGCTGGCGTGCGCGCGTCACGCTCGACGAGCGGCGCGAGCGGCAGCGGCTCAACGGTCATCCGCGCGCTGACATTCCCGAGTACGCGGCACCAGCTCCCACCGCGGAATCCGCGCCGATGGCCACGCCGCCCTCGGATGCCGTCGTACCGACGACTTCCAGCAAAGTGGATATCGATTCCATCATCCCGTTCGCCGGCAGCGAGGCCGCGCGCGCGACGCTGGACGCGCTACTCCGTACCATGGTCGAGCGCAACTCGTCCGATCTGCACCTGCGGTACGGGGAGCCACCGATCGTACGTCTGCACGGCGAGATGACGCGCCTCGAGGGCCGAGCGCTCGAACCCGCCGAACTGGAGGCGATGATCCGCTCGGTGATGCCCGAACGCAATCGACGTGAGTATGCCGATTCCAACGACACCGACTATGCGTACGAGCTGGCCGGCGTCGCTCGCTTCCGCGCCAACGCGCTCAAGGACCGAAACGGTCCGGCCGCCGTCTTTCGTCAGATTCCCGCCACCGTGGTGACGGTGGAGCAGATGGGGATCACGGCCGAGGTGCAGAAGCTCTGCCAGCTCAACAAGGGGCTCGTGCTCGTCACCGGCCCAACGGGCTCGGGAAAATCGACGACGCTCTGCTCGCTGATCGACCTGGTGAATCGCTCGCGCAGCGATCACGTGCTCACGATCGAGGACCCCATCGAGTTCGTGCACCCGAGCAAGAAGTGCGTGATCACCCAGCGGCAGGTCGGTGTGCACACGGGATCGTTCAAGAGCGCGCTGCGCGCTGCCTTGCGCGAGGACCCCGACATCATCTTGGTGGGCGAGCTGCGCGACCTCGAGACGGTGGCCATCGCGATCGAGACGGCGGAAACGGGGCATCTCGTGTTCGGGACGCTGCACACGACGACGGCCGCGGGCACGATCGATCGAATCATCGACCAGTTTCCCGCCGATCGTCAGGCCCAGATTCGCGTCATGCTGGCCGAATCGTTGAAGGGCGTCATCTCGCAGACGTTGTGCAAGAAGATCGGTGGCGGCCGCGTGGCTGCGCGGGAGGTGCTCCTCTCCATTCCCGCCGTCACGAATCTCATTCGTGAGGGGAAGACGTTCCAGATTCCCACGGTGATGCAGACCTCGAAGCGGCTCGGCATGGTGACGTTGAACGATGCGCTGATGGACCTGGTGGACGGAAAGCTCATCGAGCCGGCAGAGGGGTACTCCAAGGCGGTGGACAAGGTGATGTACGTGAACAGCCTCAAGTCGCGGGGGATCGACGCGTCGTTTGCCGAGGGCGAGGGCGCGGGGAAGGACGCCGCGAAAGAGCCGCCGAAGCCGGCCGCGGCGGCGCCGCGCCGCTAGATCCGCGCACGCCGCACCGCACGACGTCGTCATCCCTGTTTCCCTCACACGAACGGGGTGCCTCCTGAAAGGGCACCCCGTCTGCTCATACATCGCGAAACTCGAAGGTTCGGGCGGCGCTTGTACCGCGCCGCCCTACGGTCGCGACGCGTCCGGCTCATCCCGTGGCTCGTCGTCACGTCGAGTCGACGCGCCCTGAACGAGTTCTCCGCGGGGAAGCGCGTACTCCTCTCGCGCCGCATACCCGTATCCACCGAGAACTTCCCCGCCGCGCATGTAGTCGTGGCCGTAACCACGTCCATGGGGATATTGCTCGTCGGCGGGGTCAGGCTGTTGGTGCATCGGACGCCTCCTGGGTGATGTGAGCCTTCACCTCATACAGTTGGGCCATTCTGTCGCGCGGTCAAGTGGGAGATCGCATGCGCTTGTTTGCGTGGGCCGTGGCACGGTATATTTCCGGGCTATGCAGATTCGTAATATCGCCATCATCGCGCACGTCGATCACGGGAAGACGACCCTCGTCGACAAGATGCTCCGTCAGTCGGGCGCGTTCCGGGAAAATCAGATCGTCGCCGAGCGCGTGATGGACTCCAATCCCCTCGAGCGTGAGCGCGGGATCACGATCCTCGCGAAGAACACGTCGATTCGGTGGAAAGACACGAAGATCAATGTCGTGGACACGCCGGGCCACGCCGATTTCGGCGGAGAGGTCGAGCGCATTCTCCGCATGGTGGACGGTGTGCTGCTGGTCGTCGACGCGTTCGACGGCCCGATGCCGCAGACGCGCTTCGTACTGCGCAAGGCGCTGGAGCTGGGGCGCACCCCCATCGTCGTCATTAACAAGATCGACCGGCCCGGCGCCGATCCCATGCGCGTGCACGACGAAGTGCTCGGCCTGTTCATGGAGCTCGAGGCGGACGAGGCCCAGCTCGACGCACCGGTCGTCTACGCCTCGGCACGCGAGGGCGTGGCGACGATGGACATGTCGGTGACGCCGACCGATCTCACACCGCTGTTCGACACGATCCTGCGCAGTGTCCCGGAAGCGCCAAGCGACTCGTCGGCGCCGTTCCAGATGCTGATCTCGACCATTGATTTTTCGCCGTACCTCGGTCGCCTCGGCATCGGCCGCATCGAGCGCGGTACGGTGAAGGTGGGCGACCAGGTGCTGCTGCTCCCCATGGACGTCACGCAGAAGCACGAGCAGGCGAAGGTCACGAAGCTCTACGTGTACGATGGGCTCGAGCGCACGGAAGTCCAGAGCGCGCCGGCTGGCGAGATCGTCTCGCTTGCGGGTCTCGAGGGCGTGGAGATCGGATTGACCGTCACGGACCTCGAGCATCCGGAACGGCTCGAGGGCATCGCGGTGGAGGAGCCGACGATCAGCGTCGACTTTCTCGTGAACAATTCTCCCTTCGCCGGCAAGGATGGGAAGTTCGTCACCTCGCGCCAGCTCCGCGACCGATTGTACAAGGAGCTCGAGCGAAACGTGGCATTGAGGGTGGAGGACACCGACTCGACGGACACGTGGACAGTGAGCGGGCGCGGCGAGCTGCACCTGTCCATCCTCATCGAGACGATGCGGCGCGAAGGGTACGAGTTCCAGGTGTCTCGGCCCCGCGTGATTCTCAAGACGGGCGTGAGCGGCGAACGACTGGAGCCGTACGAGGAGCTGGCGATCGACGTGCCGGAAGACTTTCTCGGTGCGGTGATCGAGAAGCTCGGTCCGCGACGCGGCGAGATGATCGAGATGCGGAATCCGGGGCAGGGACTGACGCGGGTGCTGTATCGCATTCCGGCGCGCGGACTGTTCGGCTATCGCTCGGAATTCCTCACCGATACGCGCGGCACCGGCATCATGCACCACCGGTTTCTCGAGTACGGGGCGTGGGCTGGCTCGCTCGCGACGCGCATGCGCGGTACGCTGGTGTCGATGGAGAACGGCACGATCATCGCATTCGCCCTCGCGGCGCTGCAGGAGCGCTCGACGCTCTTCGTCTCACCGGGCGAGGCGGTCTACGAGGGGATGATCGTGGGCGAGAACTCTCGGCCGGGTGACATGGACGTCAATCCGACGAAGGAGAAGAAGCTCTCGAACATGCGGACGACGGGGACGGACGAGAACATCCGGCTGGAGCCGCCGCGGGAGTTGACGCTGGAAGGCGCGCTCGAGTATATCGAGGACGATGAGCTGATCGAGGTGACGCCGAAGTCCATCCGGCTACGGAAGCGTCTGCTCGGCCAGAGCGATCGCAAGAAGATTTCGCGGGAAGCGAAGCGCGAGCGGGCCGCGCTGTAGCTCGGCACGAGGCGGCGGCGGCCGCAGGCCGCCTGAATTTCATTCTTCTCCCATGGAGTGCACCGCAATGCCGGACCTGTTCGAGATCCCGGAGTCGATCGGCGTCGTGGCCGCCGTCGGCTCGGCCTCGCTGTCGCCTCTCGACGACGCCGAGGATCTCGAGGCTGATGACCTCGACGAGGACGACGACGACGATGACGACGACGACGACGAGGACGATGACGACGATCTCGATCTCGACGACGACGACGAAGAGGACGACGCGGATGATGACGACGACGAGGATGATGAGGACGACGACCTCGACGACGACGAGGCGGAGGATGACGACCTCGTTGATCTCGATGACGACTACGATGGGAACGATGACAGCGAGGACGATCGTCCCGGGAAGCCGTTCGACGAATAGACACGGAACGGTGACGGAGACGGCGTGATACGATTGCCGTTCGCCCCCTTGAACTTCATCGATGCACCAGTAGATTCCGCGTTCCCCGCGACGCTGGGGAACGCCTGATCATTATGCTGGACCGCTGATTGACAATCGAATGTGTGATGTTGTGCGATGGCTCTCATTTGAGCCGTGGCGTTCGTGTGCTGCGGTGAGAGATCAATTCACGAACATTATGGATTCCGGACGCGATCTTCGGATCCGTCT
>JBDSSY010000304.1:0-5607 GCA_039928585.1 Gemmatimonadaceae bacterium
GCCATGGAGAACGAACAGCTCACCGTACAGCGCGCCATCGATGGCGACCAAGGGGCGATGCGGGCGCTGTGGACGCGCCATGCACCGCACATCGACGTCGTGGTGCGGCGCATGGTGGGTCACGATGCGGATCTCGCGGCCGATGTCGCGCAGGACGTGTGGATCCAGATCTTCCGGGCGTTGCCCAGCTTTCGTGGCGATGCGCAGTTCGGGACCTGGGCGCACCGGATCGCGGTCAATCGTACGTTGAATGCGCTGCGCCGACATCGGCGATTGGCGGCGCTGGAGGTGGATGTGGAAGACGACAGTGCGTCGGTGGAGCCGGAAGCGGATCGCGCCATGCTCGCCGCCTCGATCGAGCACGCTGCGGCACGACTGTCACCCGGTGCCCGCACGGTCTTCCTGCTTCACGACGTCGAGGGCTATACGCACGAGGAGATCGCCGCGCAGCTGGGCATCACCTCCGGCGGTTCCAAGTCACAACTGTTCAAGGCGCGCGCCAAGCTGCGCGTCATGCTCGCGCATCTGATCGATGCACCATCGTCGATGCTCATACGACCCACGCCGACCGAACATGCTGCACCTCTCCACTGAACGTCTCGCGGCGCTCGCCGACGACCACGCCACCGCCGACGAATCGGCGCACCTTGCGACGTGTGCTGCGTGCGCGCGCGAGCGTGATGCGTATCGCGCGCTCGTGGCGATGGCAGGTGCGGAGCGCTCGGCCTTCGGGCTTCCGCTGACGCGCTGGGATACGATTGCCTCCGCGCTCGAGGCGGGGGCGGGGTCAGGGGCTCCTGCCGACCTCACGCCGCGCCGGACACTTCGCGTCGCATCGCGCTGGCCGCTGCGAGCGGCCGCCGGCCTCTTGCTCCTTGCCGGCGGTGCGGTACTCGGTCGCGCGACCGCTGGCACCGACGTCACACCTGGCACGCCGAGCGCGAGTACGTCCACCACACAAGTCGTTGCGGACTCCGGCGCGCGACTCGTATCCGATGCGGCGTTCGCGTCGATCGAGGATGCACGTGCGGCACAGCGCCGCTCCGAACAACTGTATCAGCAGGCGGTGGCGTACCTGGCGCAGTACGACAGCACCGCGGTGGACGACGGCAGTCCCGTTGCCTACAAGTCACGACTCGCTGCACTCGACCGCGTGATCTCGGCGACTGGGGAGGCGATGCGAGAGGCACCGCACGATCCCGTCATCAATGGCTACTACCTCACGACGCTCGGCCAGCGTGAGGCCACGATTCGACAGCTCAACACCGCGCTGCCGGCGAGCCTGCGCCTCGACAGCTTCTGATGCCCCTTCCGCTCCCGCTGATGTCCCGGCCCATGCGCTTGCGCCCGCTCGTCGCGCTCTCCGTCGCTCTCGTTGCCGGGTCGCCGGTCCATGCGCTGCTCGGAGCGCAGGCCACGGAAACGGTGGCGCGTCGCGCGCCGCGCGCCGCATCGGACGACACCAGCGACCGGCAACTCCGACGGCTGGAGCGCCGTGCCGATTCGCTCGCGCAGCTGTACACGGAGATCGGCGACCTCAGTGCCGGTGAGCGACGCGGCATCGGCGACGCCCTGGACCGTACGGTACAGCAGATCGAGATGATTGCGCGCCGCATGACCGACCGCGGGCGCGCCCTGATGCGCGTGCAGGTGCAGGTGGCGCCGATGATGGACGAGCGCGATGCGTCGGCGATGAGCGATGCCCTGCGTCAGGTGCATGCCAGCCAGTTCGCCATGCCGCGCGGATGGCTCGGGATCGTCGTGTCCGGCACGGCGCGCGAGCCGCGCATCGACAACGGTGAGTTGATCATCCGATATCTGACGCATCCGGAGATCGTGTCGGTGGAGCCGAGCTCTCCGGCCGAGCGGGCTGGATTGATACCGAGCGACACGCTCGTGGCGTACGATGGACGCGATGTGGCGGACCGTGACATCTCGCTGACACGACTGCTGCGTCCGAACGCTCGGGTGCTCGTCCGCATTCGGCGCGATGGGAGGACGAAGGAGGTACCGGTGACGATCGCCGATGTACCCTCGCGCTTCCGGTTGCGCAGCGAAGCGAATTTCGAGCTGCGCGCGCCGCGCGGACGGATGGACCCTCCGTCCTTCCCGCGCGCCGTGGCGCCGATGCCGGCGATGACCCCACGCGTGGCCGCCATGCCGCCCATGAATGCGATGGCTCCGATGCCCCCCGCGCCTCCGCTGCTCGCGATGTCGCCGCTCGGGCCGACGCCGGCGATGATTGCCGGCTATGGCATGAGCAGCGTCGCCGGTGCGCAGCTCGCGGCGCTGACCGACGGCCTGGCGCGCACGGTTGGCGTGGAGCGCGGCGTGCTCGTCACGCAATCGGCGCTCGGCTCGCCTGCCTTCCGGTCGGGCCTCAGCGATGGCGACGTGATCGTTCGCGTCGCGGGCGAGGCGGTGCGCACCGTGGCCGATGTGCGTGAACTGGTGCAGACGGCGGTGGAGAACGGGGAGGGCAGTGTCGTGCTCGACTGCGTGCGCGCACGCAAGCCGTACCGCGTCGTATTGCGCTGGAGCGGGGACCGGTAGGGCGGCTCAGTGCTCGGCCGTCTCCAGCTTCTCGAGCTTGCGGCCATCGGGCACGAGCGACTTGTGGATCGCCAGCGCGGCGATGGCGCCGTCTCCGGCCGCCGCAACGGCGAGCTGCGGACCCGGCACGATGTCGCCAGCCGCGAAACAGTTCATGACCGACGTATGATAGGCGTCATCAACGATGATGTGGCCGCCGGCGTCGCGCTCGCATCCGAGTTGCGCGCCGAGATCGTCAGCGGGATACTGCCCGATGGCCAGGAAGATCTTGTCGGTGTCGAGTGACAGCCCGCCGGCGAGGTCTAGCGCGTGGACGTGGGTGCCACTGTGTCGCACGCAGGTGACGCGCTCCTCGATCACCGGGATGTTGAGCGCGTCGAGCTTCAGACAGTATTCCGGCAGGTCCAGCTCTGCCGGCTCGCCATTCGTGCAGATGATGATCTCACGCGTCCACGTGGTGAGGTTGAGCGCCATGCCCACCGCCTTCCGGCCCTTGCCGATGACCACGACTTTCTTCTCCGAGCAATCGCGGCCGTCGCAGTCGGGACAGACGTGCGCATTCGCGCCGTAGACGTGCTCGAGACCCGGAATGTCGGGCCACACGTCCTTGAGGCCGATCGCGAGCAGGAGGCGTCGAGCGCGATGCGTCGCACCGTCCGCGAGCACGAGCTCGAAGCTGTCATCGTTGCGCTGCGTGACGGTGTCGCACACGGCGTCCACGAGCTCGGCGCCATGCTTGCGTGCCTCGTCACGTCCCAGCCCGCGCAGTTCGGCCGGCCGAATGCCGGGGTGCCCGAGAAACCCGTTCACCCCTCGTGTCTCCCAGTTGCGCGGATCGCCGGAATCCACCAGCAGCACCGAGTGGAGATACCGTGACAGCCAGATGCTCGCGCTCAGTCCTGCCGGGCCACCACCGATGATGGCCACGTCCCACGCCTCGTCCGCAGCAGCGGAGCGCTCGCCCGTTGGGTTGGTTTCAGAATTCGCCGGCTCACGCATGGAGCGCTGCGAGGGCAAGAAGGAGTCCGCGCGCGTGTCCGACGCATTGCGCAACGCCTACTCCTTGAGCGTTCCTGGCGGCACGAGGTAAAGCAGGCGCAGCGTTGCGTGGTCCGACGCGGACAGCGTCGTGGTCGCCGCTTCGGCGAACATCACGCTGGTGCTGTCGCTGGAGTGATTGAGGCCGAGCGCGTGCCCTACCTCGTGACGAACGATGCCGGCGACGAAGGGCGCCGAAAACACGCGTCCGGCGCTGTCGTGCAAGGCGATCGAGATCGTCGCGCGCACGATGAGAAAATCGCTGGACTGTGTCCGCTCGGTGACGCCGATGCGCCGCCCATCGCCGTCGGGAAACCGGTCGCGCCAGCGAATCCAGACGTCCGCATCGACGGAGTCGTAGACGAACGCGAAGCGCAGGGGAAAGCCGGTGAGGCTCCACTCGCCGAAGACGTCGCGCGTCATGTTCGGCAATGCGTCGTTCCAGTCCGGCACGTTCGAGGTCGGCTCCACGTACACACGCACGGCGTCGTTCAGCCGTTCGGGCCACCGATAGAGTGTGCTGTCCTGCTCCCGGAGAATGTCCGCGACGTACGTGCCGCTGGCGAGCGCCGCGACGCGCCGCCGAAGCTCGGCGGGCGGCGACGCCTGTCGCCTTGCGGCGCCCGCCGCACGATGCCCGATCGTGAGCCCGTGGCGGGAGGTCGACGCGGTGTCATCCGACTGTCGCGACGCGCTCGTGGGGGCGGCGTCGGTGCGAGTGCCGCGTTGTCCCCTCCCTGCGACCATGCCCGCCGCCACGACCAGCAGCATGACGAGCAGCGCTTCCGGCGTGCGTCGACTCAGCGGACGCCGCCGGGGGGAAGTGTGTAGAGCAGCCGGACCGTCGCACGATCGGCGGCGGACAGTGCGCGAACCCGCACGCGCGGCGCCATGATGCTCGTCGCATCCTCGGTGTGGTCGAGGCCCAGCAGGTGACCGATCTCGTGCAGCGCGAGCGCCCGCATGGCGTCCTCGTCCAGTGCCGGTCCGTTGCGGTGATGCACGGCGAGCACGATGTCGGCGTTGGTGATCCACCAACTGTCGTCTCTCTCCCACTTCGTGCGGCCGCTGATCGCTTCGTCGAACTGGTCGATGAACGTGATGTGAACGTCCGCGCGCGCGGAGTCGCTGGCATACGCCAACCGCAGCGGCAGGTCGAGCGAGTCCCAGTTGTCCACCGCTTCACGGACGCTGGTCACGAATTCATCGGTCCAGTCGTCGATGTCGCTCGTCGGCTGGATCCAGATCGTGAGCGGACGACCCGCACGATCGGGCCAGCGGGCGAGCGCGCTGTCCCGTTCGGCGAGCATGTCGTTGATGTAGGTGCCGCCGCCGCGCTCGGCGAGACGCCGCCGGACCTGCGCCTTGATCAGCTCACGCTGTGCGGCTTTCCGACTCAATGGATTGGCAACCACTCCACCGCTCGCCACGCTCGTGCGGGCGATCGGCGCACGCATCGCGCCCGAAAGCGGGATGAGGGCGAGCGACAGCGCGGCGAAGCCGCGCGCGAGAAGGGTGAGGCGGAGGCGCATCATGACGACGATCGCGGCGGCCCGGTGGAGGGAGCGGCGAGAAAGAAGCCGGTTGCGTCGAGGAAGCGCTCGGGCGCTTCCCGGAACGGCGTGTGTCCGGCATCCGGGAGGAGGGCGAGACGTGCGCGCGGCAGAAGCTCCGAACGTTCCAGGGCGACGACCGCGGTGAGCGCATCCCGTTCACCTTGAATGACGAGCGCCGGGACGGAAAGGGCACGTGAATCCCGACGCCAGTGATACCCCTCGCGGCGCAATCGTGCCGCGATTGCGGCACCGGTCACACTCGCGGCGTGCGGTGAACGACGAAGGGCACGCCGGTGCGACCCGGCGTGCCCTTCATCGGCCCTCTCTCATCGTCAACGCGTGGTCAGCCCCACTTCAGATCCTGTTTCGACAGCGGAAGCGAGCGCACGCGCTTGCCCGTCGCGGCGAAGATGGCGTTGCACAGCGCGGGGATCACCGGCGGGAGGGCCGGCTCGCCGAG
>JBDSSY010000305.1:0-13661 GCA_039928585.1 Gemmatimonadaceae bacterium
GACACGATCCGCGCGTACGAGCACGCCTTCCACCGGCGTCGTGCCGCTCGAGTCGCGAGTGATGCGTATGTGCACGGCGGAGAGCGTATCGCTCGCGGCGACCACCGGCGACGCCGGCTGTTGCGCGACGGCTGGAGGCGCGGACGCGCAGGCGAGCATGATGAGCAGCATCAGGTTCAGTAGCACGTCGCGGTGCGCGAGGGCGCGACCGAGACCATGTCGAATGCACCACGGGCCGCCATGTCGGCGGCCCGTGGAGTCCTCGATGTGCGGTGCGCTGCTCAGCAGCAGCAGCACTTTCCGCAGCACGGACCGCTGTCGCAACCGCAGCCGCAGCTCGGACAGTCGCAGCAGCAGGCGTCGGAGGTGAGTTCGGTGATCATCGATCGCTCCCGGGGGACTGGGTTCCTGCTCGAATCGGGACCAAACCGCCTCCCGTTCGTTCGATCTGATAAGTATTGTACACCTTGTAGTGGCTACAAGGTCAATCCCTCCGCGAGGATCGACGATGGTGAACGGACAAGGGGACACAACGCTGTCGATCGGGGAGCTGGCTAGCCGGTCCGGGGTGAGCGCGGAGGCCATCCGCTACTACGAGCGAGAGCATGTGGTGCCGGCGGCCGCGCGGGGAGGGCCGGGGCGTTATCGCCAGTACGACGAGGCCGACGTCGAGCGCCTGCAATTCATTCGCCGAGCGCGGGAGCTCGGGTTCAGCCTGGACGAAGTCCGAGAGTTGCTCGCGTTGAACGACGGCAGCCCGAGCCGCCCGTGCACCGACGTGAATCGCATCGCGCGGGCACACCTGGCCCAGGTGGACGAGAAGCTCGCGCGACTCGGCGCGTTGCGCGCGGAGCTGGACCGCGTGATAAGCGAATGCGCCGGCGTCGTGCCGGTGGCGGACTGCCGCATCCTGAGCGCGTTGAGCGGCGGGCCTGCAAGCGACCGCTGACCCTCGCGCCTTCCGAGCGACTGTCGCATGGTGTCATCTTCCCCCATGCGCCGCCTGCTACTTCTGCTTGGCCTCATCGGTTGCGGCCGTGCGGATCGCGATGGACGAGGTCAACGGCGCACGATGGTCGTCGCCTACGGCGCCGACGAGTTTCCGCTGACGCTCAATCGAGAGCGACTCGGGCGGTATCCCCTCAATGCCGGCATCTGCGAGCCACTCGTTCGACTGACGGACGACTTCGCCGTCGCTCCGGCTCTCGCCGCGCGGTGGGAATTCCGGGCGCCCAATACTTACCGATTCTTCCTGCGGAGCGACGTCACGTTCTCCGACGGCGCGCGGTTCGACGCTCGCGCCGCGGCACACACCTTCGCGGAAGCGGCGGGCACACACAACGACTACAGCTTCCTCTCCGACTCCTCCATTCGCGTCGTCGATGACACCACGCTCGACATCGAGCCGACGCGCGAAAATCGCCGGCTGGTCGATCAACTGGTGCATCCGACATACAGCCTCGTCTCCCCTCGTAGCGACCCGGCTCGGCGGCCCGCCTGCACCGGTGCCTTCCGCATGATCGAGTACGTCGCGCACGACCACCTCACCGTGATACGCAACGAGGCCTATCGCGGCGTGCGTTCGCGGCTGGACACGCTGGTCTTTCGCTTCATCCCCGACGAGACGACGCGCACCCTCGCCCTGCGCTCCGGCGAAGTGGACGCCATCGTCGACGTTGGCCGCTCGAACGCCAGTGCGCTGGAGCGCGTGCCCGGCCTGCGCGTCGTCACGGCCCCGCCCGGCGCGGTGATCGTGATGTACATGAACCTGCACGGTGCCACGCCCTTTCATCAGCTTCGTGACTCGGCGGTCCGTCGCGCCGTCGCCCAGGCGATCGATCGCCGCACCCTGGTCGACGACGTGCTCGGCGGTGGTGGGCGCGCGGCGCTCGTCGCGACGGTGAATCCGCCGCGAGTGCTCGGGAGCTACAGCACCATCGTGCACGGTGTCGGCCACGATCCCGATGCCGCGAGGCGCACGTTGGCCGGACGCCGCCGCAGGTTACGGCTCATCGCGAACCCCGGCTCCATCGAGCGTGGAGTAGTGGAGTACGTGCAGGCGCAGCTTGCTCGCGTCGGATTCGACGTCGAGGTCGAGCAACTCGACGCCGCGGCATACGAGAGCCGGCTGAACAGCGGTGCCTTCGACCTCGATCTCGAACTCCCCAATCAGAACGACGCCAATCCTGCGTTCCTGCTCGCGCTGCGCTGGTACTCGAAATCGAACACGCGCAGCGTGGCATTCACGCACGCCAGCGCGCGGTTCGATACACTCGTCGAGCGCGCACTTGGCGCGACGACGGACGACGACGCACGGCGAGCCGCGGCCGACGCGATGCATCAACTCGTCGACGTGGAAGTCGGGGCGTTCCCGCTCGCGGGCATTTCGCGCAGCTACGCCATGTCCGACCGCGTCCGCGGGTTCGTACCGCATCCGTCGCGTCTGCATCAGGACTGGAGTACGGTCTGGATGGCGCCCTGATGGAATCAGGGTGGCTGGCGCGCCGAATGGCCGGAGCTGCCGTGGTGTGGCTGCTCGTCTCCATGCTGTCGTTCTCACTCGGGGCACTGGCACCAGGCGATCCTGCTCAACTCATGCTGTTGCGCCGCACTGGCGATCAGCCGAGCGAGGTGGAAGTGCAGCGGCTTCGGCACGAGCTCGGCCTCGACAAGCCGTTCGTGGAGCGATACGTCAGATGGGCGGGCGCGGCGATACGCGGCGACTTCGGAAAGTCCTACCGAACGGGCCAGCCGGTCGTCGGCGAGTTGCGTGCGCGCTTTCCGGCCACGCTCGCCCTCGCGCTCGCGGGACTCATCGTCGGTATCGTCATCGCCATTCCATTGGCGATGGTGTCGGCCGCTGCGCGCGACAGTGCGATGGATCATGGCGCGCGCATCGCGGCGCTCGCCGGTGTCTCGCTACCGAGCTACCTGCTCGGCTATGTGCTCATGCTGGTGCTGGCGGTGGGCTTCGGACTCCTTCCCGTATCGGGCTCGGGAACTGTACGACATCTCGTACTTCCGGCGCTCACGTTGGGCCTCGGTAGTGCAGCCAACGTGACGCGGATGCTGCGCGCGACCCTGCTCGACGAAATGGGTGAGGACTACGCGCGCACTGCGAGAGCGAAGGGACTCTCCGGTTTCGCCGTGCTCACGCGCCACGCCCTCCGCAACGCGCTCAATCCCATGGTCACCGTGAGCGCGCTGCGCTTCGGCCGGCTCCTCGGTGAAGCGGCGATCATCGAGACCGTGTTCGCCTGGCCCGGCATCGGACGGTGGATGGTGGAGTCAATCTATGATCGTGACTATCCGGCGATCCAGGGATTCGTGCTGTACATCGCCACCGTGTTCATCCTGATCAACATCGCGGTGGACCTCGCGTATCGCGCCCTGGATCCGCGCGTTCGCCTCGGCGCGCCGGCTGGAAGACGAGCGTGAGCGGTCGACTGCTGGCACGGCTCTCGACGAAGATTGGCGTGGTGATCATCGCATTCGTCTGCATCGTTGCGCTTCTCGCGCCCTGGCTCGCACCGTACGACCCGTCACACGTGGATCCGGCGCGCGGATTCGCCGGCGTGTCGGCAGATCACTGGCTCGGTACCGACAATTTGGGACGCGATCTCCTGTCGCGCCTGATGTTCGGCGCGCGATGGTCGCTCGGCCTCGTGCTCGTCGCCACGATTCTCATTACCACTGCGGGCGTCGTCGTCGGGGTTGCTGCGGGGTATCTCGGCGGCCTCGTCGACGACGTGCTCATGCGGCTCGTCGACACCATTCTCAGCGTACCGAGCCTGCTGTTGGGACTCGCGATCGTCGGCACACTGGGGCCCGGCCTCGGCAGCCTCGTGATCGGGCTCGCCAGCATCTGGTGGGTGAGCTACGCGCGCGTGGTGCGCGGCCTCGTGCTTTCCCTGCGCGAACGTCCCTACGTGGACGCTGCGCGCGCACTGGGCGCGTCGAACGGCCGCATCGTGTTTCGATACATCGTGCCCGGCATCCTGCCAGCGGTCACGGTGCTGGCGTCGCTCGAGATGGGAGAGCTGGTGCTCGCGATCTCCGGGCTCAGCTTCCTTGGGCTCGGAGCACAACCACCCACGCCGGAGTGGGGCGCCATGCTCAACGACGGTCGCACTTTCTTCTTTACCGCACCGCAACTGCTGCTGTATCCCGGCTTCATCATCTGTCTTACTGTGATGGGCTTCAACCTGCTCGGTGACGGTCTGCGTGATGCGCTGGATCCTACTGATGCCGCACGAGTCGACGGCCTGCGCTCGTGAACGCGCGCTTCGGCAGATCAGCGGTGCTGCTTCTCCTCGTCGCCGCGTGCGGCGAGAGATCACCCGGACGCGATTCTTCCAGCCGCGCGCTCATCGTGGCGGCGCCTGGTGACGGATTCGGGTTGGGCGGGGATGCGGAGCTTGGCTTGTATCCGATCAACGCCAACATCTACGAGCCGCTGCTGCGACTCACGGCCGACTTTCGGCCCGCGCCGTCGCTGGCCACGCGATGGGAGTTCATCCCGCCGAATACCTGGCGGTTTCACCTGCGGCGCAACGTGCAGTTTCACGACGGCACGTCGCTCACTGCCGAGGCGGTGCGCTGGACGATGGAGCGGATGGCACGGCGTGGCGCTGGCTCCACCGGGATGGCACCGGGCTCAGCGCGGGTCGTCGACGATTCGACGGTCGACATCACACCGGTGTTCGCCAATCTCCGATTGCCCGAGCAGCTCGTGCACCCGGTGTACGGAATCATGGCCCCGGGCAGCGACCCGACGCGGCATCCGGTGGGTACCGGCCCGTTCCGGTTCGTGGAGTATCGCACATCCGACCATCTCACCGTCTCACGATTCGATGGCTACTGGGGTGGACGTGCCCTGCTCTCCGGCATCGTGTTTCGCTTCGTGCCCGATCCGGCGACGCGCGTGCTCTCGCTTCGCGCGGGTGAAGTGGACGTGGTGAACGAGTTCCCGCGCGAGGTACATGATGCGTGGGTGGTGCGGTCGCCAGTGAGCGGGTACGAAGCGCTCTATGTCACCGTCCATGGTGCGGCGCCCCATGACCTCGGCGCCGACCGCGTGGTGCGCCGCGCGATCGCGGCAGCGGTGGACCGCGAGCGAATCGCGCGAGACGTGTGGACCGGCGCGGCCGAGTCCAGTCCCACCGTCGTACCCGCTGCCGCGCTGGGAAAGCACGCGTCGCGCATTCACGGCACCGATCACGATCCCGCGGCCGCGCGCAGACTGCTCGACTCCGCCGGTTGGCGAGTCGGCGCCGATGGCATTCGTGAGCGTGAAGGCCGGCGACTCGAACTCTCGCTGGTGGTCGGCTTTCCGAATCCGCAGATCCACCGGCCCATGCCGGAAATCGTGCAGAGCGCGTTGCGCGAGATCGGCATCAGCCTGAAGATCATTCTGGTGCCGGACGCCGCGGCATTCCAGGCGCGCATCAGGGCGGGCCAGGGAGATCTCTGGGCTGAAGCCGGCGGACAGAACGATGCGAATCCCTGCTTTCTCGCGCATCTCCTGTTCTACGCCGGGCAACGGCTCAAGCCGTCCGCGTATGCGAAACTGTTTGCGCCCGGACCGTCACTGGATCGATTCGTCGACGCCTGTCGCGAAGCGCGCTCGCGCGACGATGTCGAGCGCAACGCGGCCGACGCCGAGCGCGTGCTCGTCGACGACGCATTCATCGTGATTCCTCTCGCCGCGACGAGGCGGGTGTGGGGTGTGAGCCCTCGAGTGGGTGGTTTCGTGCCGCACCCGTCCATCCTGAGCCAGCGGTGGGAGCATGTCGCGTTGCGATAGACATGATGATGTCCGATCGGATCTCGACGCCGAGCGGGACGGTCTGCATTGTTTGCGGGCTTGACTGCCAACGACGAGCGACCAGTGAACGCGGATACTCATGAACGATAGAGCCGGTCATCGGCGCCGATTTCGCGGGTCGCTGATGGTGCTGCTGGCGTATGGAGGCGCCGCGTGCGCGAGCGAGCGCGTCGCGCGCGATCCAGCGACGCTCGTCGCGGCGATCGCGGGCGACCCCGGTCAGCTCAATCCGGCGATCACCACGAACGGCGGCGTGCACACCGCCGCCGGCCTGCTGTACGACGGGCTGCTCGCGTTGGACGACTCACTGCGGCCATCGCCTGCCCTCGCCGTACGGTGGGACGTGGAAGAAGGCGGTTCTCGCTACCGCTTCCACCTGAGGCAGGGTGTACGATGGCACGACGGCGCTCCGTTCTCGGCGGCCGACGTCGTCTTCACCTTCGACAAGATGCTGCTGCGCTATCATGCGCGCACTCGCGCGTCGATGGCGTCGTCGCTCGTCAGTGTCTCGGCCGTGGATGATTCGACCGTGCTGTTCACCTTTCGCCGTCCGTACGCGCCGCTCATGCAACAGCTCGACGTCAGTGAAGCGCCCATAATGCCGGCGCATCTCTACGCCGGCCGGGACCCGTTGCGCAATCCAGTGAACGTGGCGCCGGTGGGCACCGGTCCTTTTCGCTTCGTGTCATACACGCCGCACAGCGAGATCCGCTATGCGGTGAACGATGGATACTTTCGCGGACCGTCGGCACTCAAGGCGGTCGTCCTGCGGATCATCCCGGACGAGGATACCCAGGTTGCCGCGCTCGAGGCCGGCGAAGTCGACTGGCTCTTCACGGTGCCCGGGCCAGCGCGCCGGCGACTTGCCGAGGATCCGCGGGTTCGGCTCGTGCGCTCGGCGCTGAGTGCGGGCGGCAGCAACTGCATCATGACGCTCGGCTTCAACCTGGAGCGTCCCTGGTTCCGCGACGTGCGCGTGCGCAAGGCAATCGCCCATGCCGTGAATCGTCCGCAGTTCGTCGAGCGCGTACTGTTCGGCGAGGGACGCGCCGCCGACGCTCCCATTTCGTCGGGCATCGCCTTCGCGCACGCGAACGATATCGCCGTTCCCGCATATGATACGCTGGAGGCCGCGCGGCTCCTCGAGTCCGTTGGCTGGCGACGCACGGGCACGGGGCCCCGCATCGCGCGTGGCGTGGCCGGCGTGAAGGACGGTACGCCATTCACCATCGGGTTCAAGGCGTTGCCCAGCCAGATCGTGTACGGTGATCTGTTGCGCGCACAGTTACACGTCGTCGGCATCGACCTCAGGCCTGAACCGCTCGAGCAAGCGGTGTTCGCCGCCTCGGTATTCACGGCACGCGATTTCGACACCGCCATCGGTGCGTACTGCAATGGCACGGATCCCGAAATCGGCGTGCGTCGGATGTACGTGACGTCGAGCATCGCGCCGGTGCCATTCTCCAACATGGCGGGATACCGGAGTGCCGAGATGGACAGCCTGTTCGATCGCGCGGGCGCGTCGCTCGCCCTGCCCGAGCGCCGCCGACTGTACCATGACATCCAGGTGCTGGCCGTGCGCGATCAGCCGTACGTCTGGCTCGTGGAGACCTCCAACCTGCGCGCCTATTCGGCGCGCTGTCACGGCTTCAGCGGATCATCGCACTTCGCCGCGACGGCGGCGTGTACGAAGTGACTGCGCGATTCGTCGCGGGTCGGCTGCTGCAGGTCGTGCCCACCGTACTGGTGATCGTCATCATCGGCTTTCTTCTCACACATCTCGCACCGGGCGATCCAGTGCTCGCACTGGCTGGCGAGCACGGCGATGCGGCGTACTACGCGTTCATGCGCGAACGATTCGGACTCGACCAGTCGCTGCCCCGACAGCTTGCGATCTACCTGCGACAGGTGGCGGGCGGCGATCTCGGATTCTCATACGTGTACGGTCGTGACACGCTGCAGGTGATCCTCGAGCGCGTGCCCGCGACCATCCTCCTCACCGGCACCGCACTGCTCTTCTCCCTTCTGGTCGCGATTCCACTCGGAGCGATTGCCGCCGCAAGACCACATGGCGCGCGGGACGTGGGCATCAGCACGCTGGCACTCGGCCTCTATTCCACACCGGCGTTCTGGGTGGGGCAGCTGGCCATTCTCGGACTCTCGCTGAAACTCGGAATCTTCCCGGTACAGGGCATGACGTCGGCCGGCGGCGACTCCGCTGGCCTGCTGCGAGCGTGGGACGTCGCGCGACATCTCGCCCTCCCCGCGCTCGTTCTCGCGTCGCAGGAGATCGCCGTGCTCGTGCGCGTCACACGCAGCACCCTGCTCGATGAGCTTGCCCGCGACCACATCCGGACGGCGCGCGCAAAGGGACTGGGCGAGGCGCGGGCGCTCGTACGTCACGCACTGCCCCGCGCGATGGTTCCGATCGTCACCATCGTCGGCGCGAGGATCGGCCACCTGATCGCCGGTGCATCGATCGTCGAGATCATCTTCGGCTGGCCGGGCATGGGTCGCCTCCTGCTGGCCTCACTCCAGTCGCGCGACACCCCCATCCTGCTCGGCATCTTTCTCGTCGTGTCGCTCACCGTCGTGCTGGTGAATCTGCTGTCGGACCTGGCGTACGCCGCGCTCGATCCGCGCATTCGTGTTCGCTGATCTCGCTCCGCTCGTCGCGTCTCCATCCGCGTCGCGCTGGCGGCGAGTGCTGCGCGGCGACGTGCTGCGTCGCCCGTCCGGACGAATCGGTGTCGTCTTCGTCGCGGTGACGCTCGGCATGGCCATCGTCGGACCCATCTTCGCGCCGTACGACCCGTTCGCCATCACCGGCGGATCGCTCGCATCTCCGTCCGTCGCCCACCCGATGGGCACCGACTCGATCGGACGAGACGTGCTGAGCGCCGTCCTGTTCGGGGCGCGCACGTCGCTGCTCGTCGCGTGCGGCGTCAGCGCCGTCGCACTCGTCTGCGGCATCGCGATCGGCGCAACGGCCGGCTATCGCGGCGGCTACATCGATGCTGCGCTCATGCGGACGACGGAGCTGTTCCAGGTCATCCCCCGCTTCTTCTTCGCCGTGGTGGTGATCGCGCTCTTCGGACCGGGACTCGATCGGATCATTCTCGTGCTCGGCTTCACGTCGTGGCCATCGCTCGCACGCGTGGTTCGCGGCGAAGTGATCGCGATGCGCGAGCTCGATTTCGTCCGCGCCGCCGTGGCGATGGGCGCCCCTGCTGGCCATATCGTGCGTCGGCAATTGCTGCCGAACCTGATGCCGACGGTGATCGTGACGCTCGGACTGCTGTTCGGACAGGTGCTGCTGCTGGAAGCGACGCTCGCGTTTCTCGGGCTCGGTGATCCGGGCGCGATCAGCTGGGGAATGCTGGCGGCGCAGGCGCAGGGATTCCTTCGCGTGGCGTGGTGGCTGGCCCTCTTCCCCGGCCTCGCCATCACCATCACCGTGCTCGGCGTGAATCTCCTCGCCGATGCATACGCCGCGGCACTCGGCAGAGACTGACGGGTACCACGTCGCGTCGAGTTCGCGGACTGTTCACGACGCGATCGGACTGTCCGGCGCATTCGGTGGCGCGTACGCCTGGACGCCCATACGTTTCCACCAGGACCCTTCATTCAACCCTTACTCTCGATCTCCCGACCATGATTCGTTCTCGTGCTATCCCGGTCGCACTCGCGACCATGGCGACCGTGATGTTCGCCTCGCCGATGGTTGCGCAAGCCGTGCTGCGTCCCGGCGCGAGCAGCCGTGCGACGAGTGAAGTATCACTGTCGTATCCGCGTCCGGCGGGAGCCATGGCTGGTATGGCCGGCATGACGCCCGCTCCTGCAGCGGCTGCACCTGCTGCCGCGCCCGCCGCGGCACCGGCGAAGCCGATGATGATCCGCCTCGACTACGGGCAGCCGCATCTTCGTGGACGTACGCTGCACTCAGACAGCCTCGTGCCGTACGACAAGCCGTGGCGCCTGGGAGCCAACGGCACCACCACCATCACCACCGACGTCGACCTGATGCTCGGCAGCGCGACGCTCACGAAGGGCGCGTATGTGCTCTACGCCGTGCCTGGTCGCACGAGCTGGAAGCTCGTCGTGCAGCGGAGTGCTGGACAGACGCCGATGCAGTTCAGCGATAGCCTCGACATCGCGCGCATCGACCTGCGCCACACCATGCTCGCGTCCCCGATGGAGACACTCACCATGTGGCTCATTCCGTCGCTCGAGCCGGGCGTGGCGCGCGGAGAGTTGCGCTTTGCGTGGGGCGCGGACCAGCTCTCCACGACCTGGTCGGTCAGGTAGCGCCTACCAGACGCGTCATCGCCATCGGGGCGTCGCTGCCGAGTGGTCCGGCGAGCGCCTCGATCGCGACGACGGCCGGCGATCCCGCCGCCGCATCGATCGGGGCGCGCCCACTGCGCTCCACTTCGGCGAGCTGTCCGTCGTACGGCACTTCACCGACCAGGCGCATCGCGTGCGTGCGGCAAAACTCCGTGATCGCTTCACGATCGGCAGCGTCACGCACCTTGTTCGCCACCACGACGACATCCGGCACGCCGAGCTCGGTCGCGAGCGCGACGACGTTTCGCGCCGTTTCCATCGAGCGGTAATAGGGCTCGAGGACGGCGACGAGCCGGGAGACGTGTCGCCCGGTGCCGCGGCTCAGGTGCTCCAGCCCTGCCTCCATGTCCACGACGACATGCCGGTCGCTCTCCGCGCGCGCGACCACTTCACCGAGAAAGCCACGGACCGTGGCGTGGGCGCTGCACAGTCAGCCAGCGCCGCCGTGACCCACACGGCCCATCACCATCAGTTGAACATCGTCCGGGCCACGGATGGCGTATTCCCGGATCAGCGCCTCCGGGTCGGCGCCGAACTTCGTCGTCGTCGTGCCGTCCTCGTGCGTCGTTCGCTGCATCAGGTTGCGCGGCAGCCCGACGATCGCATTCGCACTTGCCGGCGGAATGCCGAGCACGCTCGCGAGATTCGGATTGGTGTCGGCGTCGATGGCGAGCACCTCACGACCGGTGCGGGCAAGCGCGCGCGCCAGCGTCCCCGCGATGGTCGTCTTCCCCGTGCCGCCCTTCCCTGCGATTGCGATCCGCATTCGTGCTCTCGTTAGTAGTTCACTGAACCGCCGACTTCGATCAATGCGCGCCATGTGGCTCGTGCTTGTGGGTGCGCGCATGACATTCGGCCGCACCTCCTTCGCTCGTGTGGCAGTCGCACTCCGGGTCGCTGCACTCGCCATGTCCCTGGCTGAGTAGCGGCGCGAACTCCGCAGCGAATCGGCGCGCCGCCTCACGCCGACCCGTCTCGGTGAGACGGTACTCGGCAACACGACTGGTGTCCAGCAGCACGTCGCCCCGCGCAATCAACCGCTCCAGCGTCCGGCGTACGAGCGGTTCCGACAGGTTCGTGAACCGGACGATGCCGTCGATCGACGCAACGCCACCGAAGCCTTCGCCCTCGAACCAGTACAGCAGCTCGAGCAGCTCGTCCTGCCGCGCGATGTCGCTGCCCGCCACGATCGAGTCCTGTCGCAGCAGCGCCTCCACTCGGCGCACCGCCTCTTCGATCGCATCGGCTACGACCGGACTGAGCTCGGTTGTCAGCTCATCCACCGAGAGCGGCTCGCAGCCGACGAGGTAGACTTCGGCCGGCAGCGGTCCGAAGGCCTGCGCAACCTCGAGCGCGCGCGACGGCACCGTCGTGTGCATGTCGATCTCGCGCGTCGGCTGCACGCCATCGACGATGAGGCTGTACACCGTGCCTGGTGCCTCGCCGCGCGTCGCCGCATCGATGATGATGAGACGGTCGTACGGCGTGATCAGCTCCTGCGCCATACGGATGCCGCCGGTACCGACGTCGAGCAACTCCACGGTGTCGCTCGCCACGCCGCGTTCGCCAAGCCGGCGCAGGACAGCGACGCCGAATCCGTCGTCGCCGCGCAGCACGTTGCCGAATCCGGCCACGAGCGTGCGCGTCATCGCGATGCCCCCGCCGCAGCGCTCGCGGTGCCGACGACAACCTGGATCACGCCGTCGCTCACGCGTACCGGCAGCACGCCGAGGTACTCCTCGCGCGACGCATCGGGCCGGTCAAGTCGGTGTCCCGTGCGGATATCGTACCGGCAGCCGTGCCAGCTGCATCGCAGCTCCGTGCCCTCGAGCGTGCTGTAGTCGAGCGGCAGCGGGCCGTCGCCGCAGCAGTTCCTCACGGCGAACACCTCATCGTCCACGCGCGCGAGGAGCACCATGACGTCGTCCACCACGACGCCGCGCGTGGTGCCCGGCGCCAGCGTATCAAAGAGGCAGACGTCGCGGTAGACCGGTCGAAACGCGCGCTTGAGCGATGCCGCCGGAAGGAACGTCGAGTCTGCAGCCACCGCGCGCGCGCCCTTACCGTCGCGAATCTCCAGCTCCTGGAATCCGAGCAGGCCTGCACTGAGCGCCTCCTCCAGGTCGCGCACCACTCCCGCATATGTCGCATCCGCTGGCGTCACGCCATGGATGCGCACTGTGATCACGCCGCCGAGGACCTCGACGAGCTCCACGTCGATGCCGTGCACGTGCAGGTGACCGCGCACGTCGTCCAGCGCCTCCTCTGCCAGCGTGCGCCGGTCCACCGCGAGCAGGTCGTACGACATCAGCAGCAGGCGGATCGCCGGGTCGCCAGTGAGACGATTGACGAACGCATCGCCCGCCATCGACTGGATGGCGCCCATGAGGTGCGCGAGCGCCGTGCGGTGCACGGTATCGATGCGCTCGAGCAGTGCGGACGTCGCGGCTCCCACCGACGGATCCGGGTGCGCGTTCAGGGTGTCGATGAGCGCTTCGGCTTCGATCAGCAGGTCGTCGGACGCGGCGACCGCTCCTTCTGAAGCATCCTCGTGGTGCGCGTGACCGGCCGACGTCATCGCGCCATGCTCCGCGCAGGAGCACGGGGTACCGCGCCGCCAAACGGAGCCAACGGAAGCGCGTGCGCCGCCGCTACGTCTTCGGCATAGAGCATGACCAGTCGCTTCACTTCTTCGTAGACGGCTGCCACCGGCGCACTCATCTCGTCGCCGAACGCATGCGCGAGTGGTTCCACCTCGACCACGATCGTCTCGGCTGGCAGTGCCTTCATCCATGCCGTGACGACGAGCGTGTTGTCGAGCAGAATCACCCCGGTGACCGCGTCGGTCACGGCGCGCTGGATCTCCTCATCGGACGGCAGCACGCGATCCCATCGATAAGCGCTGATCGTGCCGGGTGGCCGTCCGTCCTCACGGGCGACGGCCGTGACGAACACGGCGCGTGTGATCGGCGCGACGAGCGCTTCGTCGAGCAGCCACTGGCCGACCGCGACCGGACCGTAGCAGAGATCCTCGATCAGCAGCTCGGGCGGCCGGGCGTACGGCTCCAGCTCATCGCTCATCACGATGCCGAGCGAGTGGTCGCGCAGGTTCCGATAGCCCACGCCACCGATCACCGTTCGCGTCGTGGCGGGCGCGAGCATCAGGCTACTCGTCCAGACCGCAGGCGCATGTATTGACTTCGCGCGTGATCATGCCGGCCTCGGACTGGATGTGCGTTGTGCACGGCATGCACGGATCGAAGCTGCGGATCGCCCGGAGGATGTCGATGCCGCGGAACTTCTCGGGGTCATCGCTCTCCTCCAGCAGCGGCGTGTTCATCACCGCCTCTTCGTACGGACCCGGCTGGCCCCATCGATCAGTGGGCGACGCGTTCCATGTAGACGGCGTGACGATCTGGTAGTTGGAGACCGCACCGCGATCCAGCACCAGGTGGTGGGTGAGGTAACCACGTCCGGCGCCCCAGAA
>JBDSSY010000306.1:0-10839 GCA_039928585.1 Gemmatimonadaceae bacterium
GCGCTCGCGATGGGAGACGACGTTGTCGTCGCCACGCTGGGACGCGGGCGCTCGCCCGCTGACGGCGAGATCATTGCCCGATGGGGCGATGGTTCGGCGGCCGCGAGCGAGGTGCGGATGGGCGCTGGGTGTATTCGTCATGTCGCGGTGAGCGTTCCACTGGCTGGTGATCTCCCGCTGCGCGCCGCATTTCGCCGCGTCGCGCAGGGGCTGATGGCACCCTGCTCCGGTAATCGCTCGAACAGGCCGGCAGCTGACGCCGCGGTGGCGCGCCTGCGCGGACCGGAAGGACTGGCCAGCGCTGAGCGACTCGCGGATCCGGCCCAGCGCCCACCTCCGCTGGTGCCTTGGCTGCTCGGCGTAGCGCTCGCCTGTGCGCTTGGGGAGCTCGTCATGCGGGCGCGCGTGGCGCCGGTGCGCGCGTGACGGCCAGGTCGCGCGTCATCGCGATGCGCCGCACGATCACCTCGGTCATGCTCGCACGTGCGGTCGCCGTGGGAGGCGCGATCATCGCCTTTTCCATTGCGACGTCGCGTACGTTCGCACTTCCCGTTGCCGCGCTGGTCGCCCTCGTGGCCGCTGGCGTGGGCATCGCGCTCGCGATGGCGGCGCGTGCGCGGCCGGCGAAGTCGCTGGAGCAGGTCGCGCTCTGGATCGAGGAGCGTCATCCGTCGTTGCAGTACGCGCTCGTCACCGCCGCTGCACTGGGGATGGACAATCCGGATCTGGAGGTGCAGGCGCTCTCGAATCCGTGGTGGGATCAAGAACGTCAGTATCTCCTTCGACGGCTCCTGGTACCATTCGTCGCACTCGCCGCGGCCATCGGGCTGCTGGCCTGGAATCCAGCGTTCGTCACGCGCATGAGCGCGGACAATGCGCGCGGCCCCCGAACGCTCGGCGCGGAAACTCGCCCCGGGATGGACCCCCTCGCGCGCGTTCGTCTGCGCATCGAGCCGCCCGCATACGCTGGTCGGCGCATCACGGAGATCGACGACCCCAGCGGTGCCGACGCGCTTGTCGGCAGCACGATCATCGTGACTGGCGAAGGGCCCGGACGCATGGTGCGCATGTCGGTCGACTCGACGGACATGCCGGTCGTTTCTCGTGGCGATCGATGGAGCGCTCGGGTCGCCATGCCGTCGCGGGCGGCACTCATTCGTCTGCGCGCTCCATCGAGCCGAGAGCGCCTGATCGTGCTGGCGCCTCTGACCGATGCGGCACCCGTCGTCACCCTGATCCTGCCAGCCCAGGACACGGTGGTGCGCGCGGCCGTGGGCACGATGACGCTTCGTGCAGCGGTGCGAGACGACATCGGACTGCGCGACGCGACCTTCGAGATCATCGTCAGCTCCGGTCAGGAAGAGAACTTCACGTTTCGAACGATGACACTCGCGCGTACCCAGCTGGCTGGTGCGGCCGAGCACACGCTCGATCTGCGACTGTCGCTCGACTCGCTGGCGCTCAAGCCGGGTGACGTGCTGCAGATGCGCGCCGTCGCACGCGATCGGAACACGGTGACCGGGCCCGGAGTGGGCAGCTCCGAGACGCGTGCCCTGCGGGTGTCGCGCGCAAGCGAGTACGATTCGGTCGCCGTGGATGCTGCGCCGCCTGGTGAGCCGGACGCGCAGGTGCTCAGCCAGCGCATGCTGATCATGCTCACCGAGGCGCTCGACACGCGCCGGCCGCGCCTTGCCCGCCCGACGCTGATTGCCGAGGCACAGCGCATCGCCGCCGATCAGGCACGGCTCAGGAAGCGCGTCGGCGACATCGTATTCCAGCGCGTCGGTGGCGAACCGCTCAGCGAGGAGAGCAGCATCCAGGCGCCGATCGGCAAAGTGACGCCTGAGGAATTGCTCGCACGAGCGCAGGAAGCGACGAAGGGGACGGCGGGAGAAGTGATGGACATCGAAGGAGACGAGACGCCGATCCTCTCCGTCAGCAAGCCGTTGCTCGAGGCATTCAATGCGATGTGGGACGCCGGCCGCGCGCTGGAGCAGGGTGACACTCGGCAGGCCATTCCTCCCATGCGCCGCGCGCTGGCGGCCATCGAGCGAGCGCGGCAAGCAGAGCGGATCTACCTGCGGGGCCGCCCGTCGGCGGTCGTCGTGGACGTGGCGCGTGCGCGGCTCGCGGGTAAGGACAAGGGTACGTCCTCCCTGCGCGAAGCGAGAGCGATCGTCGACCCCGTGGAGCGACGGCGCGCCGAGCGTTTCGCGCGAGCGACGCTGCTGCTCGCGCACGATCCGGCGGCGGCCGCTGATACACTGCTGGTGATGCGAGTCGCCGCACTGGGCGAGGCGCCCGCGCTCGCCGCCGTGCTCGATGACGCCGTCCGGAGTCTTCGGAGTGGCGAACCGCGTGCAATCCTGTCGGCATGGGCACGCGTGCGACGTGCACTCGACGGCGCTCCAGTCACACGCTCGTCCATCCCGGCATGGAGCGGCGCGCCATGACGGATTTCGTGTTCGCGACCGCGCAGTACGAGTCGGGCGACTGGGACAGCGCGCCGATGGTGCCGGCGAACATCATCGACACGATTGCGCGCTACACTTCCATCGACGTCGCGCCGACCGGCGTGATCGTCGCGCTCGCATCACCCGCGATGTTTCGCTACCCGTTGCTGTACCTCACCGGTCACCTGCCGGTGCGGTTCACCGAGGCGGAGCGGTCGAACCTCCGCGCGTTTGCGGATCGCGGCGGACTGCTCTTCGTGGATGATCACAACCACGACATCGACGGCACCTTTCACAAGACCGCGACGGAGGAACTCGCGCGCGTGTACGGGCCGTTGCGCTCGATTCCGAATACCCATCCGCTGTATCGAACGTTCTTCACGTTCGAGGACGGCCCCCCCACGACGAGCCACGAGCTCAATGGCTGGGGTGACAACCTCGTGCACAAGACGCTCTCGGGTGTCGAGCGATCGGGTCGTCTCGCGCTCGTGTACAGCAGCAAGGATTACAGCTCGGAGTGGAACTACCACCCGGACAACAAGCGCTTCCTCTCGGTGGACAACACGAAGTTCGCGGTGAACCTGGTGGTGTATGCCCTCACGCGCTGACATGCGCCGCGGTGCCGAGTGGGCGCTTCGCCTGGCGCTGGTGGCGATGCTTGCGCTGTCGCTGTGGCGCGCGACGCATGAGGGGGCGTCCGGACCCGTGACTCGCACGACGCGCGCGAGCGACCTCACGCCGCTACTGGCGGCGGCAACGCGAACGAATCGGATCGGCGCGCTCGAGGTGGAGATGGACGCCTTTCCCGCGCCGGCACAGCGCGCGTGGCTCGTGGCCCTTCGACGCGCTGGTGTCGACGTGCGTTGGCGCGGCGCCGTCCCGGTGATGGCAGTTGCGGCCGAGCGTGTTCGCGAGCCGCGAGCCGCCGTCCGCGTGCTGCTGACATCAGGCGCCGGTGCCGCGTACGTCCTGAGCGACTCTGCCGGCGCGCTGGACTCGCTGACGGTGCCTGCGGCGGGTGCGACGCTCGAGGCTGCGGATGTCGTCGGGCCGGTGCGTGCGAGGCAGGGGGCCTACCTGTCGAGCGTCGTCGCCCCGGAAGCCACCCCACGGCGCGACGTGCTCGTGCTCGGTCGCGCGAGCTGGGAAAGCCGGTTCGTCAGCAGTGCACTGTCGGAAGCGGGCTGGCGCGTTCGTGCGCGCATTCCGACGGCGCCCGGCGTCGCCGTCACCGATCCGGCCATGCTGCCGCTGGACACGGCGCGATACGATGTGGTGGTGGCGCTCGACTCGACCGCAGCCGATCTGGGATCGGCAATCGAGAGATTCATCGCCACCGGCGGCGGACTCGTCGCGGTGGGGAGCGCGACGACGATGGGCGCGCTGCGCCCGCTCGTGCCCGCGCGCGCTGGTACTCGCCGCCCCGGCAGGATCCTGCTCGATACGGACTCGATGTCGCGTTCCGACCTGCCGCTGCGGCCGCTCGAGGGGCTGAGCCTCGACGCGGTGGTGCTAGAGCGACGACCGGACGCCGTCGCCGTCGCGGTGCGCCGAGCCGGACTCGGACGCGTGCTGGCCGTGGGCTACGACGAGAGCTGGCGGTGGCGAATGCTCGGGGGTGTCGGCGGTCCGGCGGCTCACCGTCGCTGGTGGTCACACGCCGTCGGTCTGGTCGCTCCCGAGCGCGACGTCCCGCCGAGCATGGTCGGATCTGGCGATGCGGCGCCCGTTGCCATGCTCGTCGGCGCACTCGGTCCGGCCTCGTTGGCGCGCTTGCCGGCACTCCAGGTTGGGCAACGCACCCTTCCGCTCGCACTGCTGATCGTGATCGTCGCCGCGCTGCTTGCCGAGACGGCGTCGCGTCGCTTTCGTGGAGCACGATGAACGACGTCGCCTACATTTCGCATTCCGACGGCGGCCGGCACGACACGGGGTGGGGACATCCCGAGCATGTCGGGCGCTTGCGTGCCATACCTCGCGCGTTGCGCAACGATCCAGAGCTGTTTCATCGGCTCGAGCATCGCGAGGCACGCCATGCGACGGTCGACGATTTGCTGCTCGCGCACGACGAGGCATATGTGGAGACGGTGCGAGCGACTGCCGAATCGGGAGGCGGCCGACTCGACGCGGATACCGTGGTGAGCGAAGGCTCATGGGACGCCGCGACGGCGGGCGCGGGCGCCGTGCTCGATGCGATCGATCTCGCGTTCGCGGGCGGACCGCGGCGGAGCTTCTGCGCCGTGCGTCCGCCCGGGCACCACGCCTTGCACGCAGCGGCGATGGGATTCTGCCTGTTCGGGAACGTCGCCGTCGGCGCGCATTACGCGCGAGCGCGTCATGGAGCAGAGCGCGTGCTGATCGTCGATTGGGACGTGCACCACGGGAACGGCACGCAGGCGCTCGTGGAGCAGCAAGCCGACGTGCGGTTCGTCTCGATGCATCAGTGGCCATGGTATCCTGGCACCGGTGCCGCATCCGATCGGGGTCCGCACTTGAGCGTGCACAATGTCCCGATGCCGCCCGCGCTCCCGCGCGCGCGCTACGTGGACGCATTGCTAACGGCCGTCGATGACGCCAGCGAGGGGTTTGTGCCGGACCTGGTGCTGATCTCGGCCGGATTCGATTCCCTGGCCGGCGATCCGCTGGGCGGATTCACACTCGAGATGGACGACGTGGACCGGCTCACGCGCGAGATCGTTTCGCGAGCGGAGCAATGGTGTGGTGGACGCGTGGTGAGCGCGCTCGAGGGCGGGTATGCACCCGAGCGGCTAGGCGAGGCGTGCGTGCGGCACATGCGCGCGCTGCTATGACGCTGCCTGTCCAGTCCGGTGCCGCCGCCCTATCTTCCATCCGACGCGTCGACGTGCCGGGTGACGAACGGCCCGCACGGGAGTCGAGCGACGTGACCCCGCGCCAGATCGGCGTGCGGAGACAGTCCATGGGGCGAGGGGGCAAGTGGCGTTGAACCTGTATGGCGTGACCGTGAGCGAGGCGCACGAGCCGCGCATCGATGTGCCAGGGACGCTGCTCATTACGCTGCGCGACCTTGCGGCCATCTGCGGTGAGGGTGAGCACACGACGTCGGAACTCACGCCGGACCGCGTCGTGCACGACACGGACATCGTCACCGCGTATGGGCGTCGAGGGCCCGTGCTGCCCGCGCCACTCGGCGTGCGGTTCAAGCACAAGGATGCGGTAGACCGCTGGCTCGAGCTGCATTACGTCGCGCTGTCGAACGCCTTGACCTTCGTGGACAACCGCGTCGTCGCGCGAGTGCACGTGTGGGGCGCTGGTGCGCCCGACGAGCGCGACGCGGGATCCGAGCTCGCCACCGTCGCCGCCGACAGTCTTCGCACTCTGCGCCGCGTTGCCGTCACCACGGTGCCACTGCGACTCGAGAAGGCGGCGGGCCTCGTGCTCAGTGCGGCGTATCTCGTGGAGCGCGACCTGTGGAAGGACTTCTCGACCGAGGTGGAAGAGCAGGGGCGGCGCGCTCCCAACCTGCGGTTCGAGCTGACGGGGCCTTGGCCGCCGTACGACTTCGTGCAGATGCAGCTCGGCACGTAGATGTTCTGCCCTGACTGCGGCACCTGGAACCGGGCGCTCGCCGCGTCGTGCAGCCGGTGCGGGAATGGGTTGCCCGACGTGGCAGGCGCGCCACTTGAGAAACCGGACGACGAGATCACGGCGCTGCGCCGCGCCACCGGCAATCGATACCGGATTCTCCGACGCCTCGGCGGCGGTGGAATGGCAACGGTGTTTCGCGCTGAGCAGATGCCGCTCGGGCGTGAAGTCGTCGTGAAGGTGCTGCACGCGCATCTGGCGCGCGACGCGGAGATGGCCGAGCGATTCCGACGCGAGGCGGAGGCGGCGTCTCGGTTGGTGCATCCGTTCATCTGTCCCGTGCTCGACTTCGGTCACTCCGGCTCCACGGTATACATCGTGATGCCATACCTGAGTGGTGGATCGCTGGCCGACCGGGTGCAGCGCGAGCGGAACGTGTCGCCCCAGGCCACGGCGTCGGCCGCGGCGCAGGTGGCAGTCGCACTCGATCACGCGCACGACCGCGGCGTTGTTCACCGGGACATCAAGCCGGATAACATCCTCTTCGACGAGGGCGGGAACGCCTTCATCACCGACTTCGGCATCGCGACGGCGCGTTTTCACGGACGACTCACCGCGACGGGTCGCGCCATGGGGACGCCGCACTACATGAGTCCCGAGCAGGCCATGGGCAAGCTCGTTGACGGGCGCAGCGACATCTACGCGCTCGGCGTCGTGATGTACGAGGCCCTCGTCGGATTTCCCCCCTTCGATGGCGCCGATGCGTTCTCCGTCGGCTACAAGCACGTGCACGAGACGCCTGTGGCGCTCGGCGAGGTGGACTCGCGCGTTCCACAGGCGCTGGCGGACGTCGTGATGCAGTGTCTCCAGAAAGCCCCCGACGAGCGTTACCCGCGCGGGATCGCGCTCGCGGACGCGCTGCTGGCCTATCTGGCCCGCAGCGAGAATGGATCGGCGTCGCATCGCGCGGCCGCCATCGCGCGCAAGCACGCATCTCCACCTCACGTATGAAGCTTTCTCACGAAATCGTCACGCTCCGCACGAAGCATCCGTTCGTCATCGCGCGAGGCGGGTCAAGCGAGTATCGCGTGGTGCGCGTGACGCTCACCGCGCCCGACGGTGCGACCGGATGGGGAGAGGCCGCGCCGAGCCGGTATTACGGCGAGACGGCCGATACGGTCGTGAATGTTCTTCCGCTGCTGGCGGAGACGCTGGACGGCACCGACGGATGGTCGCTCGAGGCGCTCGAGCACGGATTGGCGCGCGCGATTCGATTTAATGGATCCGCTCGCGCGTCGGTGAGCGCCGCCCTGCACGACCTGATGGGCAAGCGGCTCGGTGTTCCGGTTCACAAGCTGTGGGGGCTCGACCCGGCGGCCGCGCCGCCCTCGAGTTTCACGGTGGGAATCGCACCGGACGAGCCGACACTTCGCGCACGGGTGGAGGAAGCGGCGCAGTATCCCGTGCTGAAGATCAAGCTCGGATCGACGTGGGACGAGCGCATCGTGCGCATGGTGCGCGAGCTGGCACCGGACAAGGTGCTTCGCGTGGACGCGAACGCGGCGTGGACGCCGAAGTCCGCGCTGCGGATGATCCCGCTGCTCCAGGAACTTGGCGTCGAGTTCGTGGAGCAGCCGCTCCCGCCCGACGATCTCGACGGTCTGCGCTTCGTGCGGGAGCGATCGGCACTGCCGATCATCGCCGATGAAAGCTGTCTGGTCGCGGCGGACATTCCAAAGCTTGCGGGTGTCGTCGACGGCATCAACATCAAGCTGGCCAAGTGCGGTGGGCTGCGCGAGGCGTTGCGCATGATCGCCACGGCGCGCGCGCACGACATGCTCGTGATGGCCGGGTGCATGATCGAGAGCTCGCTCGGCATCACGGCGGCGGCGCACTTTGCGCCGCTGCTCGACTGCGCCGACTTCGATGGGGCAGCACTGGTGTCGAACGATCCGTACACGGGGGCGACGATACGGAGGGGGAAGATCGAGTTGCCCGCTGGGGCGGGGCTTGGGGTTGCTCTGACGCGCTGAGATCAGGAACGCCGAACTTTGAACGGCCGTACGCCTCTCGCCGTACGCCAAAACTTCGTACGGCGAAAGGCGTACGGCGCGTCGTGGGGCGAAAGGCGTACGGCGTGCGGCGAGGGATTCGGAAAATGCGATGAGGTAAGGGCACGCGAGGTCGTGGTCCTCGGCGCCATTCCGGGCCGGCGTCGAAGTGCGAACGCGACGAGACCGTCATCCAACCGCCCTTGTTCCGAATTCCCGCCGCACGCCGTACGCGCCCCGCCGCCCGACGCGCCGCACGCCTCTCGCCGTACGTCGGACGTCGGACGTGAAAAGGCCGTTCGGCGTTCCGCTCCGATCGCCCGTCAGCGCCCTGCCTCTAGATTCCACGCGTGCTCATCGCCGTCGCGCTTCCGATTCCAGTGTTCCGGACCTTCACCTACCGCGTCCCGGACGGACTGGCTGGTAGTGTCGTGCCCGGCTCGCGCGTCGTCGTTCCGTTCCGCAGCCGCAAGCAGCTCGGCATCGTGATCGGCACGGACGAGCCGCGCGAGGGCATCAAATACAAGGACGTCGTCGAGGCCCCCGACGAGGCGCCGGTGCTCGATGGGCCGATGCTCGCGCTCTGCCGGTGGATCGCCGAGTATTACATCGTTCCGCTCGGCGTTGCGCTTCGGACGGCGCTTCCCGCAGCGCTGACGGGCGCCAACGTGCCGGCGCCCGCGCGAAAGACGCGGCGCGTGATTCAGCTCGTGCGAGAGCTTCCGTCACTGATCGAGCGCGACCAGCTCTTCGCGCGCGCGCCGCAACAGCGCGCGGTCTACGAGCTGCTCGAGGCGATCGGCGGACGCGCGTCCGTCGAGCATCTTGCGGAGCGGATCGACTTCTCGGCATCGGTACTCAAGGGCCTCGCCACGCGGGGACTGGTGGAGATCGCGTTCGAGACGGTCGAGCGCGACACGTTCCTCACGCGTGCGCGTCGCGAGCCCGACGCGCACGCGCCGAGCGACGCCCAGGCGCACGCCATCGCGCGGTTGGCCGTCGCGCCGCCCGGTCACGTCACGTTGTTGCATGGTGTCACGGGAAGTGGCAAGACACTCGTCTACATCGAGCTGCTCAAGCGCGTGGTGATCGAGGAAGGGAAGACCGCCATCGTGCTCGTCCCGGAGATCGCGCTTACACCGCAGACCGTCGATCGATTTCGCGCCGTGTTCGGCGACCGGATCGCCGTGCTGCACAGTGCGCTCTCCGACGGCGAGCGGTACGACGCATGGCTCGCCCTGCGCCGCGGCGTGAAGCGCATTGCTGTCGGTGCGCGCTCGGCTATCTTCGCGCCCGTGCGCGATCTCGGCGCCATCGTCGTTGATGAGGAGCACGAGTCGAGCTACAAACAGGGAGAAGCGCCGCGCTATCACGCCCGAGAGGTCGCCATCGTGCGCGCGCGCATGGAAGGCGCCGTCGTCGTGCTCGGCAGCGCGACACCCAGCCTCGAGAGCTGGAGCAATGCGTCGAGCGGCAAGTTCGAGCTGCTCACCCTGCCGGAACGCGCGGGCGGTGCGCGGCTGCCTGTCGTGGCCGTGGTCGACCTGCGAGCCGCGAAGCCGACGCGGCCGCCCAGCGACAATGCCACCGGCGACGCGGCGTTCTCGTTCGCCATCAGTGCGCCACTCGAGCACGCGCTCGCCGACCGGCTCGCGAAGCGCGAGCAGAGTATCCTGCTCCTCAATCGTCGCGGGTATGCGTCGTTCGTACAGTGTGGCACCTGCGGCGACGTCGCCGTGTGCCCCGACTGCAGCATCAGCCTCACCTATCATCGCACGCCGGAACGACTGGTCTGCCACTACTGCCAGCACTCGGAACCGCTGCACACGAGTTGCCCGCGCTGCGCCGGCCTCCGACTCCGCCAGCGCGGCCTCGGTACCCAGCAGGTTGAACGGCTGCTGGCGGAGCGATACCCAGCGGCCCGGATCGCGCGCATGGACGTGGATACCACGAGTGGCAAATGGGCGCACACGGAGATCCTCGATCGCGTCGGCGCGGGCGAGGTCGACATCCTGCTCGGCACGCAGATGATCGCCAAGGGGCTCGACTTTCCGAACGTCACGCTCGTGGGCGTGATCGACGCCGACGTCGGGATCAACCTCCCGGACTTTCGTGCCTCGGAACGGTGCTTTCAGCTCCTCAGCCAGGTTGCGGGCCGAGCGGGACGGGGGCCCAAAGGCGGAGAGGTGTTGATCCAGACGCGCTCGCCGTCGCATCACGCGGTCCGATGCGCGGTGACACATGACTATCACGCGTTCGTGGAGCAGGAGCTCGCGGGACGAAGGCATCCAGCGTACCCGCCGAACGTACGCATCGCCAACGTTGTGTTGAGCGGCACGCAGGAGGACGCCACCGCCCGGCTGGCCACGCGCGCCGCCGACTGGCTCCACAAGCTGCTCGCGGCGCGTGCCACGCCTGGTGTCAGCGTCATCGGCCCCGCTCCGTGTCCGGTCGAGCGGGTGAAGCAGCGGTGGCGGTGGCATGTACTCATCAAGGGAGAGCGACCGCAGGAGCTGGGGCGCGTGACGCAGTACCTCGTCGAGCGATTCGAGATTCCGAAGCAGTTCGGGCTGCGAATGACCGTCGACCGGGACCCGGTCGCGCTGCTCTGAAGATGGTGCACGCGTCGAGGTGCGAGCGGGAAACGGCAGGAGGAGAGCGATGAGCGAGGTGCGTGGGGCAGTGAGCCAAGGGCGGTGAGTGGCATGCTCCTCATTGCCCACCGCTCATTGCTCGTGGCTCCTCGCTCCCCGCTCTCCTGCTATCTGGCG
>JBDSSY010000307.1:0-3897 GCA_039928585.1 Gemmatimonadaceae bacterium
GGCGGCATACTCGACCCGGCCACTGTCGTGCAGCCAGCTGTGCTCTGGGCCCACTCCGGGATAATCGAGTCCAGCGGACACGGAATGTGCCGGCGAGACCTGACCGTCACTGTCCTGCAGCAGATAGGACAGCGAGCCGTGCAACACACCTGGGGAGCCCGCCGTCAACGTCGCGCTGTGATGTCCAGTCGCAACTCCTTCACCCGCTGCCTCGACGCCGACCAATTCGACCGCAGCATCCCCGAGGAAACCGGCGAACATGCCCATCGCATTGGAGCCACCACCGACACAGGCGACGACCGTCTTCGGCAACTGCCCCGTGAGCGCGATCACCTGTTCGCGTGACTCCTGCCCGATCACGGACTGGAAGTCGCGCACCATCCGCGGAAACGGATCAGGGCCCACGACCGACCCGATGATGTAGTGTGTCGTCGGCACATTGGTGACCCAGTCGCGCAGTGCCTCGTTGGTCGCGTCCTTGAGCGTGCGCGTCCCTGACGAGACCGGAACCACCGTGGCGCCGAGCAGTTGCATCCGATAGACGTTGAGCGCCTGGCGTGCGACATCCGCTTCGCCCATGTAGACGACGCACTCGAGCCCGAAGCGCGCGCAGATGGTGGCCGTGGCGACGCCATGCTGCCCCGCGCCGGTCTCGGCGATGATCCGCCGCTTCCCCATCCGTCGCGCCAGCAACGCCTGCCCGATCGTGTTGTTGATCTTGTGCGCGCCGGTGTGGTTCAGGTCCTCGCGTTTCAGCAGTACCCGAGTGCCCACCAGCTTCGAGAGCCGCGGGGCTTCGCTGAGCGGCGACGGGCGCCCGACGTACGTCGCGAGCATCGACGACAGATCTTCACGAAACGACGCATCGGCTTGTGCCGTCGCGTACGCGACCTCGAGTTCATCCAGCGCGGGAATGAGCGTCTCGGGCACGTAGCGCCCGCCGAACGCGCCGAATCGGTCGGAATGGATCATCGTTGCGGTCATGCTATTCACTCGGGTCGCGGGTGGCGAGCACCGCGGCGATGAACGCCCGGATGCGCGCTGGCTCCTTCACACCAGGCGCGGATTCCACGCCCGATGACACGTCGACGATCATGGGAGAAACGTAGCTGATGGCTTCGGCGACGTTTTCCGGCGTGAGGCCGCCGGCGAGGACGATTCGGTGGCCCACAGTCATCTCATCGAGCGATTCGCCCAGTCGCGCCCACGGAACGACACGCCCCGTTCCGCCCAGCACGCCCGGCGCGAGTGCATCGATGAGAAGGGCATCGGCGACTTCGGCGACGTCGTCGACATGTTCGGGAAGCACGCCGTCCGCGGTGCGAACCACGGCCCAGATTTCGAGACCCGTCGCCGCGCGGACGGCGCCGATGCGTTCCGGATCGGCGCCGCCGTGCAACTGGATGACGTGCAACCCCACCACGGATGCGATGTCGGCGATTTCCGCTTCCGATTGCGACGCGAACACCCCAACCCGCCTCGCCCGCCGTCCGGCGAGGGTCGCTCGCGCCTCGGCCGGCGACCGTTCCCTCGGTCCGCCGGCGAAGATCACGCCCAGGTACGCCGCGCCCGCGGCGTCGGCGAATTCCGCGTCATCGGCGCGCGTGAGGCCGCAGATCTTCACCTCAACCGGCACGTCGTCTCCGCGGCACCCCGCATAGCTGCCGCGTTGCGGCCAGCGGATCTGGCGCGGCCGAGAGCGCCGAGCCGACGAGCACGGCGTCTGCACCGCGCTCTGCGTAGCGCTCCACATCGGTGCGCGAGGCGACGCCGCTTTCCGCAATCGCGATCAGGTTCGCCGGTATCGTCGGGATCAGCCGCTCCGCCGTGTGCGGATCGATCTCGAGGGTCTCCAGATTTCGATTGTTCACGCCGATCATCGCGGCGCCACACTCGATCGCGCGTCTCAGCTCATCGTCGTCACGGACTTCGACGAGGACGTCCAGACCGATCGTGCGGGCATACTCCATCAATTCGGCAAGCCGAGCGGGCGCGATTGCGCGCGCGATGAGCAGCGCTGCCGATGCGCCGAGCGCCCGTGCCTCGAGCAGTTGGATCGGCGCCACGTGAAAGTCCTTCTTGAGCACCGGTACATCGAGGTTGGCGCGGACGCGCTGCAGGTCGTCGATGGTTCCGCCGAAATGGTTCGCTTCGGTGAGAATGCTCACGGCTACCGCACCCCCGTCGACGTAGGCGCGCGCTTGCGTCACTGCATCCAGCGAATCGTCGATCGATCCTTTTGAGGGCGATCGGCGCTTCACCTCCGCGAGCACGGCGACGTCGGTCCCGCGAAGCGCTCGCGCGAGGGACGGTCCGGGCAGCGTCTCTTCCGCGTCCGCTTCGAGGTCCGGACGGCGCTGCTCGAGAAGGCGGGCGCGTTCCTCCGCCTCCCCAACGATGGCGCCGAGGGTGCCCGCTGGTTGCCGCCACTGAGAATTTGCTTGCACTTCGGGACCTATTCGGATATCCTTTTCGGGGGCTGTTCGGGGGACCGTTGTGTCGCCCGGACTCGAATGCGGTCGCGATCGCCACTCTTCTGCCGGAGCCGTCATGCCGCTCACCAAGCGTCAACGCGAGATTCTAAACTACCTGACGCTCTACTCCGAGCAAAACGGCTACGCGCCGAGCTTTGAGGAGATCGCCGAACACTTCAATTACAACTCGCTGGCCACGGTGCACGAGCACCTGAGCAATCTCGAGCGGAAGGGCTGCATCAAGCGGTCGTACAATGAGAGCCGGGCCATCGAGATCCTGCCCAGCGATCTTCTCCCGCGGGCGATCGAGTTGCCGCTGCTTGGCGCCGTCGCGGCGGGTGTGCCGATCGAGGCGGTGGCGCACGGCGAGACGATCGCCGTCCCGGATTCGATGGTGCAGCGCGGCGGAAACCACTACGTCCTGCGCGTGCGCGGCAACTCGATGATCGAGGAGCAGATCCGCGACGGCGATTTGGTGGTCGTGAACGAGCGCCAGCGCGCCGACAACGGTGAGATGGTGATCGCCATGCTGCACGGCAACTCGGCGACGGTGAAGAAGTTCTACCGGGAACGCGACGGTCGGATTCGCCTCCAGCCCGCGAACGAGACCATGGCGCCGATGTACGTGCACGAGAACGACATCACGATCCAGGGCATCGTGGTCGGGGTGATGCGCCGGTATTAGGTCAACTGCCAAAAAAGTACCAGGTACTTGGTACTTGGTACAAAGTACCAAGTACTATTCCGGCCCTTCAGTACCTGGTACTCGGTACCAGGTACAAAGTACCAAGTACTATTCCTGCCCTTCAGTACCTGGTACTCGGTACCAGGTACAAAGTACCAAGTACGCGCCGTGGTACTTCGTATCCGGTACCTGATACCCCCAGCGGTCTACCCGGGACGTCCGTGCGCCGCTCGCAGCCTCTCCAGGGCGCGAAAGCCCGCACCGTCCTTCAGTCCAGCGCGCGCCACGGCGATGGCGTCGCCGAAATCGGTGGGTCCGTCCGGCGCGACGTACAGCGCCGCTGCCGCGTTGAGCACCACGGCCGCGGCCGCGGTCGGGGGGGCCCGGTTCTCCATCACGGCGAGTACCGCCGCCGCGTTCTCGGCGGGAGGGCCGCCGCGCAGTTCGTCGGCGCGTCCAACCGGAAGCCCGTACCGCGACAGCTCGATCGTCCACTCGCGCGTCTCGTGTTCGCGAATCTCGACCACCTGCGTGGAGCCGAGGGGAGAGATCTCGTCCATGCCGGGCTCGCCGTGCACGACGAGCGCGTGCCGTGTGCCCAGGGTGCGCAACGCGCCGGCGATGAGCGGCACTCGCCGCGCATCGGCGACTCCCACGACCTGACGTCCGGCGGATGCTGGATTCGCGAGCGGCCCGACGATGTTCATCACGGTCGGAATCGAGAGTTCGCGTCGCACC
>JBDSSY010000308.1:0-15230 GCA_039928585.1 Gemmatimonadaceae bacterium
GAGATTGCCGGTGGGCTCGTCGGCGATCAGCACGAACGGATCGTTGACGAGGGCCCGGGCGATGGCCACCCGCTGCTGCTCGCCGCCCGAGAGCTCCCTCGGATATGCGGTCCCCTTCGAGGCGAGCCCCACCTGCGTCAGCACGCGGGCCACCTTGGGCCCGATCGTCGCCTTCGCCGCACCCGTGACCTCCAGCGCGAAGGCGACGTTCTGTTCCGCCGTGCGATTCTCCAGCAGCCGGAAATCCTGGAAGACGATTCCCAGCTTGCGTCGCAGGCGCGCGACATCTCCCGGCGTCGCATCGAGCGAACTCGTGCCGCTGACACGAACCTCGCCCGCGGTCGGCCGTTCCTCGAGGTACACCATGCGCAGCAGCGTCGTCTTGCCCGCACCGCTCGCGCCGGTGAGAAAGACGAACTCACCCTTGCCCACGTGCAGCGTGACGTCCTGAACAGCGGTGCCCGTGCGCGCGTAGCTCTTCGTGACGTTGAAGAAGCGGATCATGCCTTTCGCATGAGCGACCCGTCGTCGATCTCGTCCTCGAGATCGAGAATCTCCCAGCTCGAGCGCGCGGTGACGGTATCGATGACGGCCTTGAGCAAGCCGATCAGAATGGGTCCGATGAGGATGCCCGCCAGTCCGAAGGTGTACACGCCGGTGATGAGCGCGACGAACATCCAGTAGAAGTTGAGCACCCGTGACCGTTCGGCGGCGATCTTCGGCCGAAGGTACATGGAGATGAATCCTGTGTTCACCACCGTCCCGATCGCGACCATCGCGATCGCCGGTCCCACCGCATCTCGAAAGACGACGAGCCAGATCGCCACCGGTACGTACACGCTCCAGGAGCCGACGATCGGAAAGAACCCGATGATGAACGACACCACGGCGAGCGCACCCGCGAGAGGCACGCCGAACGCCAGGTTCATCAGCAGAATGATCACCGACTTCATGGTCTGGGTGAGCAGCGTGGAGTAGATGGCCCCGTACAGCACGCCGCGCACGTTCGTCTCCAGCGCGCGACGCAGCTCGGAGTACCGCGGCGGAATCTTGCCGGCGACGTACGACCCGACCTTGTCTGCCTCGATCAGAATGTAGAAGGAGGTGAACAGGAAGATGGTGGCGGAGATCGAGAAGTCCTTCACGGCGGACTTGAGGACACCCGGAATCTGCGACCCGTACGCCGTCGCGCTGACGACGAAGCCGCCGAGCGCATTGCTGAACCGGGCGTCCTTGAACATGGGAATGCGCCGTACCGCGGCGTCTACCTTGGCCAGGATCTCGGCCTGATGCGTCGCCGCGTACCCCACCACATGCGCCATCTCGCTGTAGCTGTACGCCAGCACGAGGAGCACGGGCAGGATCACGCCGAGGAGCGTGAGGATCGCCGAGAGGGTTCGCCGGCGAGTGCGCGCGAGCAGGCGAAGATGCAGTGGACGAATGTAGAATCCGATGATCACGCCGAGGACGGCCGCCACGACGACCGACTTGACCATCCAGAAGAACAGCGCGAGCACGATCGTCCCAAGCAACAGCGTGATGAAAATGCGCCGCACCTCGGGCAGCGTCAGGTCGCCGATGCGGGAACTGCCCCGGCGCTCGACGCGGCGGCGCTCGGGAGGCGGGCCGGGTGAGGCGATGATGGATCCAGCCATCAGTGCAGTGCCTGCTCGATGTCGGCGATGAGATCGTCGGCATCTTCGATGCCGACGCTCACGCGAAGGAAGCCGTCCGGAATGCCCAGCCGGGTACGTTCGTCTGCCGTGAGATGCGCGTGCGAGTTGTGCCTCGGCTCGCTGATCAGGGAGTCTACACCGCCGAGGCTCGGCGCGTGCCGGATGAGCTTGAGTTTCCGGAGGAACCGCTCGGTGGCGCGTCCCCCGCCGGCGAGCTCCAGCGCGAGCATGCCCCCGAAGCCGCTGAGCAGCGCCACGGCAATCTCGTGATCGGGATGGCTCGGGAGACCCGGATAGTGTACGGCGCGAACCTCCTTGCGAGCGCTGCACCACTGCGCGATGCGCATCGCGTTCTCGTTCTGCCGCAAGACGCGCACGTGCAGTGTCTTGAGGCCGCGCTCGAGCAGCCAGCAGGCGAAGGGATCGGGCGCGCCTCCCCACATCATCATCTTCTGCCGGACTTCCTCCACGTAGGACGCGGTGCCCAGCACGGCTCCGCCCATCATGTCGTGATGCCCGTTGAGATATTTCGTCGTCGAATGGATGACGACGTCGGCTCCGTGCTCCAGCGGGCGGAAGTTCACCGGACTCGCAAAGGTGGAGTCCACCACGAGCGCTACTCCCTCCGCCTGCGCAATGACGCTGATCGGCCGCAGATCGAGCACGCGACAGGTCGGGTTGACGGGCGATTCGATGAAGATCGCGCGCGTTTCCCTGCGCAACCGCTTCCGCCAGGCGCGGCTCTCGAGGGGATCGGCAAGCGTGACGTCGATGCCCAGCGCCGTGAACTCCTTCGTGAGCAGCTGGATCGTGCCGCCGTAGATCCACTTGCACGCGAGAAGATGATCGCCGGGGCGCAGCAGTGCGAGCAGCGCGCACGCCGTCGCGGCCATGCCGCTGGAGAGCAGGAGCCCCGCCTCCGCCGACTCGAGCGCCGCAAGCCGACGCTGTACCAGATCGGCGTTCGGCGTGTTGCCGTACCGTGGATACTTGAGCCCCTCGGCCGTGCCGACATCCTGCACGTAGCTTGCGCTCTGGACCAGCGGCGTGACGATCGGATCGTCGATCTCCGGCTCCCGGGCGCCGCCGTGAATGGCCAGCGTCGAGAGCGCCTGCGGTCTCACCCGCCGCGCCGGAGTCATGCGAAGTTGCCGCGGCGCGTGTGCGAGTCGAGATCGGGCTTCACGACGCGCACGATCTCGGACGCCGACACGCCGCCGACGTCGCGCAGCACCACGTCGCCGCGCTTCACCGTGTCGTCCACCGCCACCGTGGCCAGTTCCTGCCGTCGCGGCCCGTACACCCATGCCAGCTCGCCGGTACCAAGCAGTCGCGCGTGCGCATCCTCCGGCGACAGGCGTACCTGCGGACCACGCTCGGTGTCGCTCGCCCGCGTCCCGATGAATTGCGCGACGCGAAGCGGGCGATTGCGCGTGTCGCTAGACACGAGCATCCGCCAGCCCGCTGACCGCCACGTAGTCCCCGTCGAGCCGCATGAGCAGACGCCGACGATGCAGCGTCGCCAGCGTGCGCGCGCAATCCGCCGTGGGCGAGCCAGTGGCCGACGCCAGATCTGCCGGCGCGGTGCGGCCCATCTCGTACACCTTGTTCCACGCCTCGCGTTCACGATCGTTCACGATGCCGCCGATGTGCGCGCTCGCGCCGTCGGCAGACTCCAAGACGAGCGCGAGCGTATGCCGCTCGAGCACGGCCTCGATCGCGTCCCAGTGATCTTCCGTCACACCCCGGAAAAGAAAGTAGGCCTCGCGGTCGTCACGCTCTTCCGCCGCGTAGCGGAGCAGCAGCTTCGCCACGACTTCATCGGCGCACGAGTAGTCGATCATCCCAACGTGCGAGAAGTCGATCACCGTGAGCGAGCGCTCGCGCGTGTCGGCGAGCAGCGCCTCGATCTGCGTACGCACGGCGGCGCCGGTCGGGCGCGTGACCAGATTCGAATAGAGCTCGCATGACAGCGTTTGCCGTAGCACGGAGCTGACGTCGATATGCATCATCGAGGCGGGCCCCCGGCGACCCGCTCTGGTATGGTGACCTGAACCTGTGACCCCGGGAACGGGGCCAGCTTCTCCAACAGCGGCACATCGTCGTCCCAGCTCGGCACGATCGCGATCTTCGCCGTTCCACTGCGCACGCTGACCTTTCCGTCCCAGCGTCCCACGTATCGTCGCACGCCGGCGAGACCCTGGCCGCGACCTGGATCACGAAAGCGGCTGACGCCGCGAATCACCGCCTCCTCGAGCGCCGCCGCATCATCCCATCGATCGCTGCGCACCCGGCCAGGCGCGCTCTCGAGCGATTGCCGGAAGCCGAGCCCTGCGTCGCACACGGCGATCACCACCACACGGCGATTGGCAAGGCGCCGGCGCCAGGTGTAGGTCTGGACACCCACCCATCCGCCGCGCCCCGCGTGCTCCACGATGTTCTGGCACACCTCGGACAGCGTCATCGCGAACCCGACCGTGGCCTTGGCGTCGATGTTGAGCTCCTTGCTCAGGATCTGCTGCGCCTTCTGCTGGATGCGTCCCACGACCTCGTGTACGTCTTCGCTCTTCACCACGGGCGTGATTTCGAGCAGCACGCTCGACTCGCCACCACGCGCCTTGGGCACGGACCCGTGCAGGTCGTAGAGTTCTTCCGCATGGCGGAAAAACCCCGTGCGCGCCCAATAGGAGGCAGTCTCTTCGGCCTCCGGCGCGGTGAAGCTCGCTCGCACCTCGCGCGCCTGCCCGAGCGCCAGCAGCGCGGTGAGGCCGTAGGGTGATGCCCAACGCGTGTGGCGCGCGTCCACGACGAGCTTCGCGTCGGGCGGAACCGTCGCGAGTTGCTCCACCACCTGCTCGAACGAGTGGTCGTCGAGCGACGGGGGCACCGTGATGACGCTGGTCACGAGAGGCTGAGTTCTCCGCGCAGGTGGGCCGCGAGACCGGTGGCACCTCGGTGCCCGACATTCCGGGCTGCGGCCACACCGGCCGCCTGCATCGCGTCCACCAACCTATCACCCGCGACCATCCTTGAGAAATAGGTCGCTCCCCAGACATCGCCGCACCCCGTGGGATCGCTGGGGGCATCGACGAGCTCGGCCGGCACCCGCGCCGTGCGCACGGCGCCCAGCGGTCCCGTGCCGCCGCGAGGCGCAGTAGCGAGCCCGCCGCGAGGCGGCAGATCAACGATCGTATCGAATCCGGGAGCGGCCACATACACCGCGCCGCGCTTGCCAAGTGTCACCAGCAGGCACGAGACCCCTGCCGCGAGCGCGGTCGCCGCCAGGCTCATCGAGTCCGGCGCGACCGTGGCCAGCTCATCCTCGTTCATCTGCAGGAAGTCGAAGCAGGCGCACCACTCCGCCACGTTCGGAATGGGACGGGGTGTGCGCAGTCCGTCCGGCTGCACCGCCATCGCCATCATGTGCAGGTCGCAGTGGATGGGGCCAACGAACTGCTGCCGCACCAGCTGCGCTGTCTCGAGATCGAGTTCCCACCCACTGAGAAAATTGATGTACAGCGCATCGAGCCGGGCGTCGTCGAGCAGCGGCTTCAGCGCCAGCCAGCTCCAGGCCGGAATGCCGCCGGTCAGCACTTCGGTCCGTCGCTCGTCGTCGAAGTACCGCAACTCCACGCGATGGCAGGGAAAGGGCACCTCGACGAGAGCGGCATCGCCGGCGATGTGGCGGAGGGTGCGCAGGAACGCACGCGCACGTGGCGCGAGATCGAAGCCGACTTTCATGATGGGGACGATTTCCCAGTCGTCGGGAAGCGCCGCGTCCAGCCCGCTCAGGCTGTACGTGATGCCGCCCCACTCCTCCACCGGTACCGCGCGCGCATCGCGCCCGTGGATGACGTCCCAGACGAACGTGCCGATCACTCCGATGCGCTTCATGCGCGTTGGCTTCACACGCCGCCCAGATACTGCTGCTTGAAACTCGCCACGGCACCGACGACACCGGCGCTCCCGGGCAGGGTCCCGGGAACGATCTTCACCGCGCGAACCGCCGGCCCGAATGCCCGCCGGCGCACCTCGGCTCGCAGCGGCACGAAGAGCGCATCGCCCGCGGCGGTGACACCGCCCGCGAGGACGACGGTGTCGGGGTTGAAGATGTTGAGCAGGTTCGCCACGCCGGCGCCGAGGTATCGCGCCGTGTCGCGCACGATTTCGTTCGCCACCGAGTCGCCGGCCTTCGCTGCGTCGTAGACCGTCTGCGCCGTGATGTCCTCGAATCGTCCGTGGACCATGGCCGGAATGGAGGACTCGCCCTCCTCGCGCACGAGCACCTCTCGCGCCCGCGTCGCGATGGCCGACGCCGACGCGTACGCCTCGAGGCATCCGTAATTTCCGCACTTGCAGTGCCGGCCATTGAGGTCGATGGTCGTGTGCCCGATCTCCCCCGCCATGTCCGACGCGCCGTGATAAAGCACGCCGTTCAGGATCAGGCCACCGCCGATGCCCGTGCCGATCGTCAGGCCGACGACGTTCCGGCCACCGCGCGCCGCCCCTTGCCACCACTCGCCGAACGTGGCGCAGTTTGCATCGTTGTCCAGTGTCGTCGGCAGCGACAGCCGATCGTGCATGCGGTCGCGGAGGGGAAAGTTCTGCCAGCCGAGGTTCGGTGCGACCAACACGATGCCCTTTTCGCGGTCGAGCGGGCCGGGGGCGCCCACGCCCACTCCCACGAAGTCCGAGCGTTCGACGCCTGTCTGGTGCATCGTATCCCGGATCACTTCCTCCACGAGCGTTACCATGCGGTCGGCCACGCCCTCGTCACCGAGCGATACGTTCGTCGGGATGCTGCGGATGTTGAGGTGTCGCGTTCCATCCACCGTCAGCGCGCCCGCGACGATGTTCGTGCCCCCGAGATCGACGCCGACGATGAACTGCTGATGCTCGTGACTGCTCATGCGACGACATCCCGGGAGAGGAGGAGCGCGCGTACCCGCTCCGCCACGAGAGCCGGCGGAAGGTCGCGCATGCAGCGATGATGTCCCAGCGGGCAGCGATGCGGTCCGTGGCGGTCGCACGGGCGGCAGGGAAGGGCGTCGTGCCCCACCACGACCGAGCGCGGCGCCAGTGGCCCGAACCCGAAGTCTGGCACCGTGGGGCCGAAGATCGCCACCGTCGGTGTGCCCATCGCCGACGCCAGGTGCATGGGTGCGGAGTCGTTCGTGACGAGTATGCGGCACCGGCCGATCAGTTCCGCCGACGCCAGCAGCGAGAGCCGCCCCGTCGCGTCGAGCGCTCCCGGCGCGGCGTCGTTAACGGCGGCGGCGAATTGCGCATCGGTTTCGCTACCGACGACGACGATCTGCGCGACGTCGGCGAGCGCGCGCGCCAGTTCAGGATAGAATGGCCAGCGCTTGGTCCCCCAGATGCTTCCAGGTGCGAGCGCGACGAGCGCCTTGCCTCGCGATGCGCGATCGCCGAGCAGTGCGTCAATCGCGGCGCGTTCCGCCTGACCCGGCACGAGCGACGGCTGCAACTCGTCCTCCGTCGGCTCTCGGCCGTTTGGACGAGCGAGCATGAGCAGCCGGGCGGCGTGGTGCAGATCGTCGCGATACACCACGCGCTTGGTGTAGAGGAGCCGTCCAGCCGACGTGTCGAACCCGATGCGGGACGGGATGCCGGCGAGGAGCGCCAGCGCTGCGCTGCGCCATGAGCCCTGCGCGAGGATCGCGACGTCGTAGCCGGTGGCCCGGAGCCGGCGTCCGAGCATCCACAGGCCCATCAGGCCACGCTCCGAGTCGCGTTTGTCGTATGGAATCACGCGGCGGACGGCGGGGTGATTCACGAGCAATGCCGCGGCGGCCGGCGTGGTGACCACGTCGACCGCGCCGCGATTCGCGAGCTGCGACAGCAGCGGTGTCGTGAGGACGGCGTCCCCCAGGAACGACGTCTGGATGACGAGAGACGTGGACACGCGCCGCGCTCCTCAGTCGACCTGCAGGACCGCCAGAAACGCTTCCTGCGGAATCTCGACCGCTCCCACCTGCTTCATGCGCTTCTTCCCCTCCTTCTGCTTCTCGAGAAGCTTGCGCTTTCGGCTGATGTCACCGCCATAGCACTTCGCCAGCACGTCCTTGCGCACGGCCTTCACCGTCTGGCGCGCGATCACTTTCGTTCCGATCGCCGCCTGGATGACCACTTCGAACAGCTGCCGCGGGATCAGTTCCTTCAGCTTGTCGGCGATCTTGCGCCCCCAGTCGTACGCCTTGTCCGTGTGGCAGATGACGCTGAACGCGTCGATCGGGTCGCCGTTGATCAGCATGTCGAGCCGCACCAAATCGCTCGCTCGGTACTCGAGCATCTCGTAGTCGAGCGACGCATAGCCCCGGCTGATCGACTTGAGGCGGTCGAAGAAATCCAGGATGATCTCGCCGAGCGGAAACTCCCAGTCGAATTCGACCCGCTGCTGGTCCAGATACGTCATGTTCTTGTAGACCCCTCGGCGCTCGGTGCCGAGGGTCATGATCGGGCCGATGTAGTCGGCCGGCGCCATGATGCGCGCCTTCACGTACGGCTCCTCGATGCGCTCGATCACGGCGGTGTTCGGCATCAGCGCCGGATTCTCCACGAGCTCCATCGTGCCGTCGGTCCTGTGCACGCGGTACTCCACGCTCGGCACCGTCTGCACCAGGTCCAGATCGAACTCGCGCGTGAGGCGCTCCTGTACGATCTCCATGTGCAGCAGGCCGAGAAAGCCGCAACGGAATCCGAAGCCGAGCGCCGTGGACGTTTCGGGCTGGTAGTTCAGCGACGCGTCGTTGAGCTTCAGCTTCTCGAGCGCGTCCCGCAGCGTCTCGTACTGCTGCGTATCCGTCGGGTACATGCCGGCGAACACGAACGACCGCACTTCCTGGTATCCTGGCAGGGCTTCGAGCGCGCGGTTGTTGGCGTCGAAGATCGTGTCGCCCGCACGCGTCTCGCTCACGGACCGTACGCTCGCCACGACATACCCGACTTCGCCGGGCCCCAGCTGATCGGTTTCCACCTGGCGCAACTGGTTGTAGCCCACCTCATCGACTTCGTAAACGGACTCGGAAGCGCCGAATGTGATTTTCGTGCCCTTCTGCAACACGCCATCCACGACGCGCACGCTGGGGATGGCACCGCGGTACTTGTCGTAGTACGAGTCGTAGATGAGCGCACGGAGTGGCGCGTCGGCATCACCGACCGGCGCCGGCACCGTCGCCACCACTGCCTCGAGCAGCTCGCGAATGCCGATGCCGGCCTTGGCGCTCACCCGTAGAATCTGGTCCGGATCGACACCAAGCAGGTCGGAGACTTCCTGCGCGCGCCGCTCCGGCTCCGCGCCCGGCAGGTCGATCTTGTTCAGGATGGGAATGATCTCGAGTCCCGCGTCCATCGCGAGAAAGAGATTCGAGAGCGTCTGCGCCTGAATGCCCTGCGATGCGTCCACGACGAGGATTGCTCCTTCGCAGGCCGCGAGCGAGCGGGACACCTCGTAGGTGAAATCGACGTGGCCGGGCGTGTCGATCAGATTCAGCTCGTAATCCTGACCGTTCTGCGCACGGTACGTCATGCGCACGGCGTTGAGCTTGATCGTGATGCCGCGCTCACGCTCGAGATCGAGCGTGTCCAGCACCTGCGCCTTCATCTCGCGCTTCTGCAGCATCCCCGTCTCCTCGATCAGACGGTCGGCCAGGGTGGACTTCCCGTGGTCGATGTGGGCGACGATGCAGAAGTTGCGGATATGGTCGAGCTTCACGGCGTGATGGCTGGGGACGCGGACGGGGTGCAGCCATCAAATATACTCCGCCGCGCTCCCCATCGCGGAGCGGCCATGCCCGGAGTGGCAGCATGGCCGCACTGCGTCACTGCATCACGACACCGCGGCGCTCAGCCGAGCGGAGGCGGAATCACCGGCGTGGGCGCGCGCTGTACCGGCTCGGCCCGCGCGGGTTCGGATCGTACGGGCTCCGATCGCACGGGTTCCGATCGTACGGGTTCCGATCGCACGGGTTCCGATCGCACGGGTTCCGATCGCACCGGCTCACGCTGCACCGGCGCGCTTCGCATGATGTCCTGATCACCGCTGGACGGTGCGAGTGGTCGCGTCGACTGCTCATCGCCATGCGGCCTCCGTCGCATCGACATGTCGTCGCGCTCGGACGACGCAGGCTCCCCATCGAGCGGGCGAACGCCCGGCGCAGGCATTTGCTCGGGACGACGGAATCGCACGCCGGCCGCGACGATCGGCCGATCATGCACGCCTGTCTGCATGTCGTCGGATGGCGCCAGACGTCGAGTCAACGCTGGTGGGGCGTTGGGGTTGCGTGGTACATCACCCGATTTCGGTGGGCGCATCTGCTTCACCGTACTGTCGCGCCGAGCCGTATCACGCGGCGTCAACCCTGCCGGACCCACCGTCACGTCGTAATACGACGCGCCGCCGCACGACCCACCAGTGGCATAGCGGGCGACGCGGACGCCATTCCGCACGAACACACCCACGAGTCGCGTCGGCGACGCGCTCGCGTACGTACCAAAGTCGAACCCGTTGCCATATCCGCACTCATCGAATCCGCGTGATGCAAGAGTGCCGTAGCCGTTCAGCACCCGACTGCCGCCGAATGTAGAATAGTCGACGTTGTAGTCCTGTCCCGTGAGCACCATCGCCCGCCCAAGTGCGTGTGCCGCCCCCGGGAGCGACTCGTCGTACACCAGGCGCTGGAGTGCCTGTTCGTCCCACTCCCCGCTTTCGTCGAGCACGCGATCGAGCTGCAGTGGTCGGTCCGATGCGACGGCGAGCAGCAGGCCGGTTCCACCGATCGGCGAGATCCGCTGGGACGAGTACATCGCGTCGAAGCGGGACGCCTGGCGCGACTGGCCGAATCCGGCAAAGAAACTCGGCAGTCGATGCACGCTCTTGTACGCGGCGAATCCGCTCTGCTGCGGCGACTCCGGATACAGCACGCGCACACGCCGATCCTGGTCCACCCCGACGATGAGCACATACGCGTCGGCCGACAGATGAAACGCGGCATTCACGTATTGCGAGGCCGCGAGCGTCGCCGACGGAATCACGAGGCGGATCCGAGGCGCCGCCACCACCTCGTCCGGTTTCAGCGATCGCACCAGGTCGATCGAGTCACGCAGCCGTGCATACGCCTCGCCCGCATTCTCATACCGCGCCGACGGCACGCGCGGCACCGACGCACATCCCGTCATCACGACCAGCACAACCGCTCTCCGACTCACCCAGCCAAGGCCGCGAGGTATCACGATAGAGCTCCGCAGATGTTGTATACAACTTGGGACACAAGATGCCGGATGGCAAGTGGCAGGTATCGCCGCGTCATCGCGTTCGCCCGTTACCTTACCGTCGACATGGAGTCCCATGCCCTCCGCGCCGACCTTCACGACCCGGCGGCGCTGGCGAACCTCGGACATATCGAGGTCGCGGCCCGCTGGATCGTCGATGGATTCCTCAGCGGACTCCACCGGTCACCTCGCAAGGGGTTCTCGGTGGAGTTCGCTGATTATCGGCCGTATCAGCCGGGCGATGATCTCCGCTATGTGGACTGGAAGATCGCTGCGCGCGCTGACCGGTGGGTGGTCAAGCAGTACGAGGAAGAGACGAACCTTCGGGCCACGCTCGTGCTGGACGTCAGCCGCTCGATGGAATGGCGCGGTGCGCCCGCGGCACAGCGGCTCACGAAGCTCGCGTACGCCGAGCAGCTCGTCGCGGCACTCGCGCTCCTCCTGCTGCGACAGCGCGACGCCGTTGGCCTGATTCGCTTCGACGACGTGGTGCGCACCAGCATTCCTCCGCGTGCGCGCACCACGCAGTGGCGCCGGCTCGTCGGCGCCCTCACCGAACGCGCGGGCGGGCGCGCGTCCGATCTCGCCACGGCGCTGGGACAGGCCGCCCGTCTCGTCACGCGGCGAGGCATGGTGCTGCTGGTCAGCGATCTCCTCGTCGATGTGGATGCCGTGCTGCCAGCGCTGCGCGGACTCCGCACCGCCGGCCACGACATCACCGTCTTTCACGTGATGGACCCCGCCGAGCGACACTTCCGTCTCACGACCGAAGCGCAGTACGAAGATCCGGAGACGCGGCTCGCTGTGCCCGCGGCAGGAGCGGACGTGCGAGCGGCATACGACGCCACCGTCGACACGGTCGTCCGCGAGTGGCGCGACGCGCTCGGCGCGCTGGGCGCCGGCTACGAGCTGGTCCTCACCGACCAGGCCTATGCCATCCCGCTCCGACGCGCGTTCGACCTGCGCCAGCGGAGGCCATGAGCTTTCTCGCACCGCTGTTCCTGCTGCTCGCCGGCGCTGCGGCCGTGCCACTGTTGCTGCATCTCCTGCGACGCAACGTCACGACGCGCGTGGAGTTTCCGGCTGCCCGATATCTGCAGCGCGCCGAGCAGGAGCACAGTCGATCCCTGCGACTGCGCAACCTCCTCCTCATGCTGCTCCGTGTACTCCTCGTGCTCGCGCTGGCGCTCGCCGCCGCACAGCCGTTCGTTGCGGGACTCGGCACGGGACATGGCGCGACGGCCCTGGCGGTGGTGCTCGACAATTCGCTCTCCACCACCGCGGTCGACGACGGTGTCCCGTTGTTCGACCGCCTGCGCCGCGCAGCCCGGGCGATGCTGCTCGCTGCCGCGCCGGGCGATCGCCTGTGGCTCGTGACGGCCGACGGCCGGCTCAGATCGGGAACACGTCAGGCGCTGCTCGCCGAGGTGGACGGGCTCGCGCCGCTCGTTGGAGGGGGCGACTTGCCGCTGGCGCTTCGCCGCGCCACTGCTGCCGTGCAGTCGGCGGCGCTGCCGGCGCGCGTCGTCGCCATCGCGTCCGACGGACAGCGTACCTCGTGGGCGCGCGCTGTGCGCACCGGTGTGTCCACCACGGTCTATGGGCCCGGCTCAGAGCCCCCAGCGAATCGATTCGTCACGACCGCAGTCGCGGAACCGTCGCGGTGGACGCCGCGCGGCACCCTGCACGCGCGCGTCAGCACGCCCGATTCCACGGGGTACCGCATCGTGCTCGGCGATCGGACGATCGCGCGTGGCGCCGTCGGCCGCGACGATGCCATCGAGTTGCGCGTCGCGCCGTTTGAACGGGGATGGCAGGCGGGGCGCGTGGAGATCGAGCCCGACGCGTTCCCGGCAGACGACGTGCGGCATTTCGCCGTATGGATCGGCCCGGCGCCCGCCGTGTCGAGCACGCCGTCGGCAGGGCCGTTCGTCACCACGGGGCTCAGTGTCCTCGTGGCGGACGGACGTGTGAGCGCCGGTTCCGAGATTCGAATCGCGTCGGCCGATGCGGCGGGTTCGCTTCCCGCGCTCATCATGCCGCCGATCGACGCGGTACGGATGGGCGCGGCGAATCGGGAGTTGGCGCGGCTCGGCATTGGCTGGCGTTTCGGTCCGGTGGATCGCACCGGCGCGACGGTGAAGGGTGCGCGACTGGATGGCGTGCGGGTGACCGAGCGATACCGACTCATTCGCGAGGGCACCTCGCCCGACGATACGCTGGCCACGGCAGGCGGTGCGCCATGGATCGTCGCCGGCGCGGGCTATGTGCTCGTTGGCTCGCGGCTCGATCCGTCGTCCACCGATCTACCGGTACGCGCTGCATTCATTCCCTGGCTCGCCGACGTGCTGTCGCTACGGTTGGGCGCCCCTCCGGGTGAGCGTGGTGCACCGATCGTCGCGGCACCCGGCGCGCCAATCACGCTGCTCACGGGCATCGATGCGTTCGAAAATGCAGCGGGCGTACGGCGGGGCGTCGACGACGGACGAGCGCTCGCGCCAGCCGAACGTGGTGTGTGGTTCATGCTGCGACGTGGCCGCCGCGTCGGCGCGGTGGTGGTCGACAGTCCGGTGGACGAGTCGGTGCTCGAGCGCTGGAGCGCAGAGGCGCTCGCCTCGCGACTTGCGGGAGGTAACGGGCGCGCCACGACGTCGCCGGATCGCTGGATTCGGGACACGTACGCCTCCGGGACGCGCCGGCCTGCCGTGACGCCGTTGCTTGCACTCGCGCTCCTGCTCATCGCGGCCGAAGCGGCCGCTGTTCGATCCTCCCGTTCTTCTACCGTCGCCTAGTGTCGCTCCCCAGCCTTCTCGATGCGATCGAACGCCTGCCGGCATTCGTTCGCCTGCTCAATACGTTGCCCGCTCCGCGCGCCTCGGTTCGTATCACGGGTCTGCCGGGATCGGCCGACGCCACCGTCGTCGCCGCACTCGCGCGTCGGTTGCCGACGCGGTTTCTCGTGGTCGCGGCCGACGGCGTACCACAGGCGGAGCGATTGCTGGCCGACCTGCACACGCTGCTCGACGAAACACCGGTGGCGTTGTATCCGCCGCGCGAAGGCTTCGGCGAGATGGAGCCCCATGTCGAGATCGCGGGCGAGCGGGTGGAAACGCTCGAGCGACTGAGCCGCGGCGAGATTCGCGTGCTGCTCACGACGCCGCGCGCGCTGCTCGAGCGAACTCGCTTGCCGGGGGCGCTGGCCGAGCTTCGTATCGAGCTGCGCAAGGGCGACGTCCGCCGTCCGCGCGAACTGGCCGAGCATCTGGAGCGCATCGGGTTCGAGCGCGTTCCCATGGTGGAGGACGTCGCGCAGTTCAGCCTGCGCGGGGGGATCTTCGACGTCTACTCGTTCGGGATGACCGATCCGGTGCGGATGGAATTCTGGGGCGACGACGTCACCGACCTGCGCCATTTCGACCTCTCGTCGCAGCGGTCGACGCGCGCCGTGGATTTCGCCGTCGTCCTGCCCGTGGACGGACAGGTCCACGCCGAGCTCGCACCGGGCGAGCGGCTGTCCGTCTCCGCGCTCTTTCCACCGGACACGCTGATCCTCTATCCGGCAGGCTCGCACCTGCTCCCCGAGCTGAAGCGCACCTGGGACGAAGCGGAGCATCACCTGGAACTCGCGCGACGGCGCGGCGAAAACGCGGATGCGCGCGAGGAACTGTTCGATTCGCCGGACCGGACGGCGGCCACGCTGGCCACGTTCGGCACCGTTCGGGTGGTGGACCCCACGGCGGAGGAGAGCGAGATCGCCTTTCCCCTTCGCGCGCCGGAGCCGATCGATCGCGACATCCGCCGGCTGCGAACGCTCGTGCGCGACGGCATGCCCACGATCGTGCTGTGCGACAACGACGGGCAGGCGGAGCGGCTCGACGAGCTGCTGAACGAGGACGCGTGGGAGCCGTCGCCGGCCGCGCTCACGGTCGGCGCGCTGGGTGGAGGGTTCGTCGTTCCGCCAGGCGACCGGGAACGCGGACTGCGCGTCCTCACCGACCACGAAATCTTCCGCCGTGAACGCCGCGTGCGTCGCGCGCGCCGGTATGTCAGCGGCGGCGTGGATTCGCTGGCCCTCAAGCTGGGCGACTACGTCGTGCACCTCGAGCACGGGGTCGGCATCTATCGCGGCATCGAGACCATCTTCGTGGGACAGAGTACGATCGAGGTGGCGGTCGTCGAATACGAGGGGGGCGATCGCCTCAACGTGCCGTTGTACCGGATCGACCAGCTCGAACGGTATCGCAGCTCCGACGACGTGAACGA
>JBDSSY010000309.1:0-8842 GCA_039928585.1 Gemmatimonadaceae bacterium
GACTCCCTCACCACTCCCGGCGTCTCCCGCCAGCTCGCCGACTACCGAGCGAGCCGCATCCGGAGCGTCCGCTACGAGCTTACTCTCGACGTCACGCACAGAGACACCGCGACCGGTCGCGTGACCATCCGCTTCGGCCGCTTACACGGCGGCGACGCGATCATCGACTTCCGCGGCCCACGGCTCAGCACACCAATCGTCAACGGCCGCACCACGACGCTCACCGGCGACGGCGCGCACCTCCGCATTCCCGCCTCGATGCTCCGCGCTGGCGAGAACACCATCGAGCTCGCCTTCTCGTCGCTCGTCAAGCCCGCCGGCGCGAGCATCATCCGCTATCACGACACCACCGACGACCAGGACTATCTCTACACCCTGCTCGTCCCGTCCGACGCGAACGCGCTCTTCCCCTGCTTCGACCAGCCTGACCTGAAAGCGCGCGTGTCCCTCACGCTCGTGACGCCACGCGCATGGAAGGCACTCGCGAATGGTCCGCTGTCGCAGAGCGACTCATCGGCCGGCGCCGTCACGACCCACACCTTCAGGCAGTCCGACGCGATCAGCACCTACCTGATCGCCTTCGCCGCCGGACCATGGGCGACGCACTCTACGTCGATCCGCGGCCGGCCCATCAGCATCTGGTATCGGGCTTCGCGCGCGAAGGAAGTCGAAGTCGACTCGCTCATCGCTGCCAACGTGCGCGCCATCGACTGGCTCGAGCGCTACACCGCGCAGCCCTTCCCGTTCAAGAAGTACGATTTCCTCCTCGCCCCCGCCTTCCCTTTCGGCGGCATGGAGCATCCCGGCGCCGTGTTCTACAACGAAGAGACCTTCATCTTCCGCGAGCCGCCGACGCGTAATCAGTTGCTGGGCCGAGAGGCGACGATCTATCACGAAGTGGCGCATCAGTGGTTCGGCGACTTCGTCACCATGCGCTGGTTCGACGACCTCTGGCTCAAGGAGGGCTTCGCGACGTACATCGCCGCGGTGATGCAGGACGACCTGAGCCCGGCCGCCAACGCGTGGCGCACGTTCTTCCTCCGCAACAAGCCTGTCGCCTACGCCACCGACGCGTCGCGCGGCACGACCCCCGTCTATCAGTCGCTCGCGAACCTCGACCAGGCCAAAAGCAATTACGGCGCGATCGTCTACAACAAGGCGCCCGGCATTCTCAAGCAACTCAACCACCTCGTCGGCGACACCGCGTTCCGCAACGGCCTGCGCGCGTATCTCGCCGAGCATCCGTACGGCAACGCGACGTGGCGCGACCTCCTGCGCGCCATCGGCGGTGCCTCAGGTCAGGATCTCGCAGCATGGGGACGATCGTACGTCCTGCGACCTGGCATGCCCGTCATCACGCAGCGCGTCACGCCCATCGCGGGACGATGGACGCTCGAGCTCACGCAGGCTCCCGCACAGACTCTGTCGACGCGGGCGCCATGGCCCATCCGCACGCAATTACTCGTCGTCGACAGCAGTGGCGCGACGCGCACCTTCCCCATGCTGCTCAGACGCGCACATACGACACGACTCTTTCCCGGCCCCGTGCCGGCCATGGTGTTCGCCAACGCCGGTGACCAGGCGTACGCCCTCGTGCGTCTCGACTCAGCCAGCGTGCGCTGGGCCGAAGTGAATATCGGCGCAATGTCCGATCCGCTCCAGAAGGCGATGACGTGGAGCGCGATGTGGGACCTCGTGCGCGATGCACGACTCGAGCCCGCCCGGTTCGTGCGTGCCGCGCTCCGCGAGCTGCCACGCGAGCGCGACGACCAGCTCGCGCCATTCGTCGTCGGTCGCGCTGCCCGCGCACTCGAGGCGTATCTCTGCGCCGACGATGCGCGCACGCTGCTGGCCGATGCCGAGCGCGTATTCGCCACCGGCGCAGCCGACACCATGCGCTCGTACTCCGTGCGCAAAGCGCAGCTCGACGCGCTCATTGGACTCGGCAAGTCGCCACGCATCGTCGCGCATCTCGACGCCGCGCTCGACAGCGCGACGGTGTTTGGCTTGCCGTTGCGGGCGCCGACGCGCTGGTCCATCGTCACCCGCCTCGTGAGCCTCGATGCGCCCGCCGCCTCGGCGCGACTCGCCGCGGAAACGCGCCGTGACTCCACCAGCGAGGGCAAGCGCCGTGCGTTCGTCGCCGGAGCCGCCCGACCCGACTCGGCAACCAAGGCCGCCTACTGGAACCGCTACTTCAACGACACCGCCCTCAACGAAGACTGGGTTACCGCCAGTCTCGGCGCATTCAACGACGGTGACCAGGACGCACTGACTCGGCAGTACCTCGTACCCGCGCTCGATACCCTCCCGTGGGTGCAGCGCAACCGGCGCATCTTCTTCCTCGGCTCGTGGCTGAACGCGTTCATGTCGGGCCAGCGGAGCGCGGCGTCGCTCGCGCTCGTGGAGAACTTTCTGCACCAGCATCCGACCATGCCGCGCGACCTGCGACAGAAGGTGCTCCAGAGCGAGGACGAGCTGGAGCGAACGGTGCGCATCAGACGAGGGTGCGCGGAGGGATCGCGGTGAGCGGTCGCCGATCCCGCGGTAACGCGCATCCAGACCGACCCGTCTCCCCTCAACGCGCGCGCCATTCGCTGCTACGAGAAGGCTGGCTTCCGTCGCCTGCGTGAGGTGGACACCCCGGACGGACGGGAGCTGCTGATGCTCTGCGAGCGCGCCCACATCCTCGATTGACTTTCACCTTGCCAGCCCGGAAGATGAGCGATGGATGTTTCGCCAACTCCAGGTCGAATGAGCGGCCGACGTCGCGTGCTCGCAATAACCCTCCTTGGATTCGCGCTCCTCGTCGTCGCGTTCGCATTCACGCTTCGCACCAGGAGGCCGGAGCCGATGACGCCGGGTGAGAGAACGGGCACCATGCCAACCTATCGTCCCAACTTCCCGGTCGACCCGCGTATGCCGGTGCTCGACTCCGAACTTCCACTCCGCCGTGATACTTCGGCCAAGCGGAAGCGCGGCGCGCCGCATCGGCCGTGGCAGCCGATGTCACCGTACGATTACCGCGTTCGTACCGACACTCCGACGTCCGGAAAGTCACCGAACATCCCGTCCACGCCCAGCGCTGCGAACCGCCGCCACTCGGCCCCCGCGTCGCCGCCGTAGGCTGCGGGCAGGAACTCCGGATCGCTGCGCAGGGTCCAGACGTGAATCTTGAGCCCGGCTCGGTGTGCGTCCGCGACGAGCGACGTCGGCGCGCCGAGTGTGCCATCCGAAGCAAGCGGCTGGACGAGACTCTTCTCCACGCCGATCGCATCCGCGTAGCGCGCGATCGCCGCCAGTCCCGCCGGCGTGATCATCGACGCCACGTCACGCGGCACGTCGGCGAGCAACGAAGCATCCGGTGGTGCACCCGTCGCGCCGATCAGTTGCACCAGCCGCGCGCCGGTGCGCTCGTGCAGCGCACGGAGATTCGCCACCTCGAACGATTGAATGAACACGGGCGACACCTTCGTCGTGAGCCCGCGTCGCGCCAAGGCCGTGAGCAATGGCTCCTCGAGCGGACGGCCGAGCGCACGGAAGTAACTGGAGTGCTTCGTTTCCGGATAAATGCCGATGCGACGACCAGTCGCTCGCGAGCGTTGCGCGACGAGATCGAGGATTTCCTCGAACGTCGGGATCTGATCCGCACCGTCATGCGCGTGAGAGCGAGTTGGAATGCGCTCCTTCGTGCGAATCGTCTTGAGCTCGGCGAGGGTGAAGTCCTCGGTGAACCAGCCCTCGATTCTTGCGCCGTCTATCGTCTTCGCGGTTCCGCGTTCAGGGTAACGCATCGCCACATCGGTCGTGCCACCGATCTCGTTCTCGTGCCGAGCCACCAGCACCGAGTCGCGCGTGATCACTAGATCCGGCTCGATGTAGTCGGCGCCCATGTCGATCGCGAGCGCGTACGCGGCGAGCGTGTGTTCCGGTCGGTGGCCGCTCGCTCCGCGGTGGGCGATGACGAGCGGGCGGGGCTCGACGGGTAGCTCGCGCCGAGGTCCGAAGGTCGCACACGAAGAGAGCATGATTGCGGCCATGATCGACAGTGTCAGGCGCATTGGAGCGGCATGAGAGGGAGACCGTTGTGGCAGTCAGGACACCTGGTGTCGTACGGCGAGAGGCGTACGGCGCGTCGTGTGGCGGAGCGCGTACGGCGTGCGGCGATGGAATCCGGAACGCGCCCGCCGCTGCGCGTCGTCCGCACGGATGGAGATGCGGAAGGGAGCGAGCGTTCCTGAAGACGGCGTCTCGAGTCGCGCAGCGACGACGAGTCTCGCCGTCGCAAGGAGCGCACGAGACCGACAATGCGCACCAACGCCCGACCGAAGCACGAACTGACCACTCAAGGCCGCACGCCACCTCGCCCTCGAGCCACAGCATCGAGCGAATCGCTCCGGGCCTTTCGCAGCTCACGCCGAGCTACGATCGTCGAACCCAGCTCCAGATACGCGGCGGTCGCCGCGTCATAGGCCGGCCACCGCGGCAATCTCTGCGCGCGGGACGAGCCATTGGGATCGCCACTGATCGCAAAAGCCACCCAGTAATCGCTCATCGCGTTCGCCAACGTCGCGTCGTACGACGCGCGTCCCGCCGATGCCTGAATCGGACGCGGAATCCCGAACGCGAACGTGATCTCCGCACTGTGATACGCCCCGCGCCGGCGACTCGCACTATCCTCGCCCGCGCGCGTGAACTGATACAGGTACGCGCGCGCCCCGCGCCCCGTCACCAGCCGCGCGAACGCCCGCGCCGGCGCACTGAATATCTCGTCCGACTCGTCCGCGTTGCTGCCAACGATCACCGGTACCAGGTTCACCGCTCCACGCGCCAGCGCCGAGTCCACCGGTCGTGGTACCACCCACCCGTCCAGCACCGGCTGTATCGGAAGCCCGGAGCTGCTCCCCACCGCGCCCGCGAGCGTATCGGCATTGAGCGCACGCAACGCGGCTGCCGCCTCACGCCCGCTACCCGTCACACCCAGCGACGCCGCCAACTTCAAACCATGCGCCTCGGCTGAGTCACGTCGCTCGACACCAAGTCCGATGCCCGTACCACTCTGCAGAATCGCGCCATGAAACAGTCCGCGCGCGAGCGGCGACACGATGAGAGCACCCACGCTCATTCCACCCGCCGACTCGCCGAAGATCGTGACGCGCGACGGATCGCCACCGAACTGCGCGATGTTGCGCCGCACCCATCGCAGCGCCTCGATCTGGTCCAGCAGTCCGTAGTTGCCTGACGCATTACGCCGCGACTCCGCAGCGAGCGCCGGGTGCGCAAGAAATCCGAGCGCGCCAAGACGGTAGTTGATCGTCACGACGACGGCGCCTTTCTGCGCGAGGTGGGCGCCGTCGTGACGCGCTTCACCTCCAAAGCCGGCACGGAATCCGCCGCCATGAATCCAGACGAGCACCGGTCGCGTGGCTCCACGCGTGCCCGCGGTCCACACATTCAGGTTCAGGCAATCCTCCGACACGCCGGCGGCGAACGGGTCGATGTCGCCGTAGACCTGTGTCTGCATGCAGTTATGCCCGAGCCGGCCTGCGTCACGCACGCCCTGCCAACGAGCGGCCGGCCGTGGTGCCCGCCACCGCAGATCGTCCACCGGTGGCGCCGCATACGGAATGCCGCGGAAAACCAGCATCTTCGTCACAGAATCCACGGATCCCTCCAGCGTGCCGCCTTGGATGGTCACCCGCGGAGCGGCAGCTCTGGACTGTGCTTCGAGTCGTGCGCTCGCAGTGGTCAACAGCGGTACGGCTACTACCATATAGATGGCGATCCGTCGCAGCATTACTCCTCGCTGGTTGAGGACGATCGGGTGGTCGACGCTGATGAAATAGACGCTGCCGGGCACCGACGGATAGAGGCGGGCCCGCTGCCACCACATCCACGAAGAGCGATGCCCAACCCGACTCCGCCCACCAGCACCACCGTCGTCGCGACCTGGCGTGGCGGGCGACGCTACGACATTGCGCGTCCTGGTGGGCCGGTGACGACCATCGACGGCGCCGGCGAAGCGGGCACCGGCCCGGTCGATACCCTCCTCGGCGCACTCGCCGCCTGCTCGGCCATCGACGTGGAAGTGTTCCTCGTGAAGCGGCGCACACCTCCCGAACGGCTCACCGTTACCGTGACGGCCGAGCGGCGTACCGAGCTTCCTCGGCGCGTCATGTCGGCGCACCTCGAGTTCGCCATCGATGGCGCGGGCGTCGAGCCCGCGCATGCCGCGCGTGCCGTCGAGCTCGCGCTCGACCGGTACTGCTCCGTGGCCGCATCGCTCGCTGCCGACATCGTCATCGGGCGGAATGTGGTGGTGAACGGCGTGCCCGTGCCGGCGAGCGTCGAGGCGCAAAGCGAGTGAGCCGCCGCGTGCTCGCTGGCCTCGTTGTCGGGCTCGCACTGGGGTTGATCGCGCACTCCACGCGAATGCCGGCGCTGCTCGCACTCGTCACGGTGGCGGAGCCGGTCGGCACACTCTGGATCAACGCCATTCTTTCGACGGTGATTCCGCTCGTCGTGTCGAGCCTCATCGTCGGCGTCGCGTCGTCGAGCGATACACGTTTCGTGGGCCGGCTCGGTCGCAGAGCTGCGGTGTGGTTCTTCGTGTTCGCCGCCGGTAGCGCCGTCATCACCGCGCTGCTCGCGCCACTACTGCTCGCGTGGCTGCCGCTCGATGCTGCGACGTCCGCATCGTTGCGCGCGAGCGCCGCAACGGCTGCCGTGTCGAGCGTGCCGGTGCCCACTGTGCGCGAATGGCTCATCGGACTCGTGCCGGTCAACGCCATCAAGGCAGCTGCCGACGGGGCGATGCTCCCGCTCGTCATCTTCACGCTCGCCTTCGCGCTGGCACTCACGCGTATCGAAGCCTCGGTGCGCGAGCCGGTGGTGCGGTTCTTCGAGGGAGTGTCTGCGGCAATGAGGGTGCTGGTGGAGTGGGTCCTCGCGCTCGCACCCGTCGGCGTGTTCGCGCTCACCTTCGCGCTCGCTGCGCGGCTCGGTATTTCGGCAGCCGGTGCGCTCGCATACTACGTCGCGCTCGCGGTATCGCTCTCCGTCGTGCTCATGCTCCTCCTGTATCCGGCGACTGTGCTGGCGGCTCGCGTGTCTTTGCTTCGCTTCGCACGCGCCGCCGCGCCGGCGCAGGCAGTCGCCTTCGGATCGCGTTCGTCGCTCGCGTCGCTCCCCGCGCTGCTGCACGGTGCCGAGCGAGCGCTGGGAGTGCCGACCGCCGTGGCGGGATTTGCGTTGCCGCTGGCCGTGGCGACCTTCAAGTTCAGCGGACCGGCCGCCATTCTGGTGGGCGTACTGTTCACTGGTCGGCTGTACGACATCTCGTTCGGTCCGCTTGCGTTGGCGCAGGCCACGGTGATGGCGCTCGTGCTGAGCTTCGCCGTACCCGGCGTGCCCGGCGGGTGGTTGCTCATCGCCGCGCCCATCTTCGCCGCCATGGGCGTGCCGGTGCAGGCGATCGGAATGCTGCTCGCCGTGGATGCCATTCCCGACATGTTCCGCACGCCGGTGAACGTGACGGCCGATCTCACCGTGACGGCGATCCTCGGGCGCGAGACCGGTACCGAGTAGCCGAACGCGAGCCGGACCGGCATCTTTGCGAGCCGTCTGGCTCCCTGCGATTCCGTCCCGCTCCCTCACCCGCGACGACGCATGTCTCCCTTTCTCGCCGAGCTGCTCGGCACCACCATCCTCATCGTGCTCGGCAATGGCGTCGTCGCCAACGTCGTGCTCCATCGCACCAAGGGTCACGGTGCCGACTGGATGGTCATCACCGCGGGCTGGGCGTTCGCCGTCACGATCGCCGTGTACAGCGTGAACAGCGTCAGCGGCGCGCATCTCAATCCGGCAGTCACCATCGCGCTCGCGTCCATCGGGACATTCGCCTGGGCGAACGTGCCGATGTACATCGCCGCGCAGATCGTCGGTGGATTCCTCGGTGCCGTCATCGTGTGGCTCGCGTATCTGCCGCATTGGAGCGAGACGCCGAATCCCGAGCACAAGCTCGGCGTCTTCTCCACCTCGCCGGCGATCAGGCGAACTGGCGCCAATCTCGTGTCGGAAATCATTGGCGGGTTCGCACTCGTGCTCGCGCTGCTCGCCGTGCTGTCGCCCGGCAACTTCGCGCCGGGCTCGGACCTCGCGAAGGGCTTCGGCCCCGTGCTCGTCGGCGTCATCATCTGGGCCATCGGCCTCTCGCTCGGCGGACCCACCGGTTACGCCATCAACCCCGCGCGCGACCTCGGGCCGCGCATCGCGCACGCCGTGCTTCCGATCCCCGGCAAGGGCACCTCCGACTGGGGCTACGCCTGGATCCCCGTCGCCGGCCCCATCATCGGCGGCGTGCTCGGCGCCCTGATGTACAAACTCGTGTGGACCGCATGAAGTACATCCTCGCGCTCGACCAGGGCACCACCAGCTCCCGCGCGATCGTCTTCGATCATGCCGGCTCCATCGTCTCAGTGGCACAGAAGGAGTTTCCGCAGATCTTTCCGAAGCCCGGCTGGGTGGAGCACGACCCGCGCGACATCTGGGCGACGCAGGCAGGCGTAGCGGCTGAAGCGCTGACGAAGGCGAGTGTGAGAGCTGCCGACGTCGCCGCCATCGGCATCACCAACCAGCGCGAGACCACCGTCGTGTGGGATCGGTCAACCGGGGTTCCGATCTGCAACGCCATCGTCTGGCAGGATCGGCGCACCGCCAGCATCTGCGACAAGCTTCGCGCGCGGAAGCTCGACCGCGTCATCCGTCGCAAGACCGGCCTGGTGATCGACGCCTATTTCTCCGCGACGAAAGTGCAGTGGATGCTCCAGCACGTGAAGGGCGC
>JBDSSY010000310.1:0-2613 GCA_039928585.1 Gemmatimonadaceae bacterium
AGGTGGAGGCGATGACGCTGGGTGACCGCATCGTCGTGCTCTCCGGCGGCAGGATTCAGCAGGTGGGCCGGCCGATCGACCTCTACCGGGCGCCGGTCAACCGATTCGTCGCGGGATTCATCGGGACACCACCCATGAACTTCATCGAGGGACGCGTCCAGATCGATCACGGCGCCGCGCGATTCGTCACCGAGGGCCTCGGCATCACGCTGCCTCGCGAGCGGTTCACTACCCTCGCTCCTGTACCCTCGGCCACCCTCGGCGTACGACCGGAAGATCTCATCGTCGTCCCATCGCGCGGCAGCTCCGCGGACGATGCAGTCGCCGGCCGAGTGGTGCTGGTGGAGATGCTCGGCGGTACGAGCCACGTACACTTCGATGCCGGCCCGCATCGATTGCTGGCTTCGGTGGCGGACGACCTCCTCCCGAGAGTGGGCGACACGATCGCGGTGCGGGCGCGGACAGATCGTGTGCACCTGTTCGATGGCGAAGGCCGCACGCTACGGTAGCGGCAGATAGCCTCGCGCAGCGAGTCGCTGCCCCGACATGTCGTACAATTCAGACGGCATGTCGCCCACGCCCGTTGCGTCGATCCAGGTATTGTAGAAGTTGAACAGGGCACACACGGTGATCGCGTCGTACACCGCCTCTTCCGTGAAGCCCGCGGCCACCACGGCATCCACGTCGGCCTTCGTCACCTGATTCGACGCGCGGTTCACCTTCTCGATGAAGCCGAACAGCGCCTTCTCCGCTTCACCGATCGGCGCGGTGCGGAAGTCGTCCAGCACTGCGTCCACCAGCGCCCGATCTCCGAGCAGCGTCGCCGCGACCGCGGCGTGCGATCCAATTCAGAACGGGCAGTCGTTGCGACGAGAGGTGAATGCGGCGATCAGTTCACGAATGCCCGGCGAGAGAGGAGAAGGACCGCGCATCACTCCCTGCGTGAACGCCGAGAGGTGGTCGGTGCGGTCGGGCTTGTAGGCGAAGAGGTGCATGATCTGCGGGACCGGCACGTTCGACGCCTGCATGGCGGCAATCGGACCCGCGTACGCGCCCTTTGGCGCACCGCGCTCCACTTCACCAAGGAACATCGGCTTCATCCTGCTCTCCGAGGATCGAGTGGAACAAGACTAGGCTGGTGATTCCTCCACCGCCATTCGTGCTGCGCTTGCCGGTGAGCCGACCCGCGCGCTACGATTGACGAACCCGCCCACCCGGTCACCGCCATGACGCATCCGACTGCACGCCTTCCCTTCCGCCAGTGCGTCTGTCCGCTCGCTGCTGCGCTGCTGGCGCTTGCCACGCCGCTCGTCCCCATCGCATCGGCACAGCCAGTCGCTCGGCCCGCGTCAGCCGCCTGGACGAAGGGTGCCGTGTGCTACGAGATCTTCGTACGCTCGTTCCGGGACAGCGACGGCGACGGCATCGGGGACCTGAACGGGCTCACCCAGTCGCTCGACTACATCAACGACGGCGATCCACGAACCACCACCGACCTCGGCGCGCGATGCGTGTGGCTGATGCCGGTCGCCGAGTCACCGAGCTATCACGGGTACGACGTCTCCAACTACTTCCGGGTTGAGCCCGACTACGGCACCCGTGCCGACTTCCGGCGCATGGTATCCGCCGCGCACCGACGGGGCATCAAGGTGCTCGTGGATCTCGTGCTCAATCATGCGTCGAGCGAACACCCGTACTTCAAGGAGGCGCTGCGCGACACTACATCGCGCTACCGGGACTGGTTCCGCTGGTCGGCGACCAATCCGAAGACGAAGGGACCGTGGGGCCAGGAGGTGTGGCACAAGTCTCCCGCGCGCGACGAATATTTCTATGGCGTCTTCTACAGCGGCATGCCGGACCTCAACTACGAACATGCGCCGGTGCGGCGCGAGGCCGACAGGGTCGCTCGCTACTGGCTGCGCGAGATGGGCGTCGATGGATTTCGGCTCGATGCCGTCTCGTTCCTCATCGAGTCCGGCGATACGCTGTCGCATTCGCGACGGACGCATGAGGTACTGCGCGACTTCGCGTCCGGCGTGCGGCGCGCATCGTCGAAGGCGTTCACCATCGGAGAAGTGTGGGACAGCACCGGGACGATCCTCTCGTACTACCCTGACCAGCTCGATGCGTACTTCGCCTTTCCCGTCTCCGACGGCATCCTCGATGCTGTGCGCACCGGCTCGGCGAAGTCGCTCCTGCCCGAGTTACTGCGATACCAGCGTGCGCTGCCGCCCGACCGCTGGTCGCCCTTCCTTCGCAACCATGATCAGACGCGCACCGTGACCGCGCTCGGTGGAGACACCGCGCGCGCACGTCTGGCTGCCTCGATTCTGCTCACCCTGCCCGGGCTGCCGTTCGTGTACTACGGTGAGGAGATCGGCATGACCGGCGACAAGCCCGACGAGATGCTGCGAACGCCCATGCAATGGACCGGAGGGACCGGCGGCGGCTTCACCCGCGGAACCCCGTGGGAGCCGCTGCAGAAGGATGCGAGCGTCGTCAACGTGGCGGCCCAGCAATCCGATTCCGGCTCGTTGCTCAGCATGTACAAGCGACTCATCCGGTTGCGCGCCACGAACTCGGCGCTCGCGTCGGGCGAGCTCGTGCCGGTGC
>JBDSSY010000311.1:0-2980 GCA_039928585.1 Gemmatimonadaceae bacterium
GGACGGCGAGGTCGATTTCTCCCGCGCACAGCGCGCCCTCCAACGCATCGGTAAAAAGATCGGGAGCACCGATGGCCTGAAGGGGCGTCGTCGTATCCCGGTCGCCCTGCGTGCTGACGAGCACCTCGACGAAGGACGTCCCCGGGTGAAGTGCCTCGAGGCGGGCGCGCACGGCTCCGGTCTGCAACCGGGCCAACGCGGATGCACGCGTACCCACGCGGTACGCACCTGACCGGCGATCGTTCACGCGGACCAACGCTCGGCCTCGCTCGGATCATCAGGCAGCTCGAGATCGAACAACTCCCGCACCAGTTCGGCGGACTCCCGCGCCCGCGCGGCATCCGTCACGGTGCGGAGTCGCCTCGATGGTTCGTGCAGCAGCTTGCTGACGACGGCGCGCGAGATGGCGTCGAAGTGGCCGCGCAGGACAGGGTCCGTGCTACCAATGGCTTGCAGATGCTCGTCCACCTGACGACGCCGGATCGCCTCGCCTTTCGCCTGAAGGGCGGCGAGCACCGGTCGCAGCGCCGAACCGCGACGCCACCGATCGAAGTGCGCGAGCTCTTCCTCGATTATGCCATCGACCAGCGGGATCTCCAGACGCCGGCCTTCGAGGTGGCTGCCGATCACCGCTTGGATGTGGTCGAGGTCGTACAACTCCACACCGGGACTCGACGCCACCTCCGGCTCGACGTTCCGTGGCATCGACACGTCGATCACCAGCTGCGGTCGTGCGCATTGCCTCGTGGCGTGCGCGCGAGACACCATCGCGACAGTGATGACCGGTTCGGGCGCGCTCGTGGTGACCACGACTGCGTCCATCGTGCTCAACCGATCCGCTAGCGCATCCCAGCTGACAAGCTCCGCAGCCACCTCCTTCGCCAGTTCGCAGGCGCGCGACGCTGTCCGTCCGGCAACGTGCACGGTTGCGAAATCGCCGTTTGCTACGACGCGCGCCACAGCCCTGCCCATCGAGCCGGTGCCCAGCACCAGGACACGAGGACGCTCACTGCTCACGAGCTTGGCGCGCAGCAGCGCCACCGCCTCGGAGGCTACGCTCACGGGACGACGGGAAATTCCCGTCTCCGCTCGGGCGCGCCGCCCTGCGCGAAGCGCCGTGTGAAATACAGCCTCCAACGTGGGTCCCGACCAGGATGCCTCGACGGACTGTCCAAGCGCCACACCGACCTGGCCAAGAATCTCCGTCTCACCCACGACCATGGACTCCAGCCCAGCGGCAACGCGACAGAGGTGCTCCACGGCGGACAACCCGGAGCGCATATAGACGTGAGGGGCGAGCGTCTCTTCTGACAAGTCGCTCGCCCTCGACAACATCTTCATGAAGAGAGCGGTCGCGTCAGCGAGATCGCTGTCGTGAGCGCCGACGCTCGCGTACAGCTCGGTACGGTTGCACGTCGACAGGACAGCGATCTCCGTCAGCCCCGCGATCGTCGCCGCGCCGCGAAGCCACGGTGAGCCGAGCACCGCGCTGGCTTCCCTCGGGCCAACGGACAGCCGTTCGCGTACCGCGAGAGGCGCAGTGTGGTGGGAAACCCCGCAACACAGTAACGGCATGAAGGCACAGGGAAGCAGGTGGTCACCTATGGGCGAGGCGGGCGCTCGTCGACGCAACAAGACGCATCAATATGAACGCCACCTACTTGCGCGCATATCCGTGGAAATACGGACGAGAACCTGCTGTCGTCCGACGGCAGGCGACGTGGCTGCCGCTCTCGCCTGACGGAAAGTGGATCGCGTACGAGAGTAACGAGAGCGGGCGCAAGGAGGTCTACGTATGCCCCTTCCCGAACGCGGATGCAGGCAAGTGGCAGATCTCGACCTCGGGCGGCACGTCACCGCTCTGGAAGAAGAATGGCCGCGAGATCTACTTCATCGAACGTCGCCAGATGCGTGCTGCGACGATCACCACGACGCCCACCTTCGATGTGGGGGCGACGCGCACGCTGTTCGCGATCCCGGCCGATGTCTACTCCGCTGAGACCGACAATTATGCCCCGTTCGATGTCGCCGCCGACGGCAGGTTCATCTTGGCGCGTAGGATCCAGACCGTCACGGCGCCGGACGTGCCGTTGCTGTTCGTGTTGAACTGGTTCAGCGAGCTCAGGGGGAAGCTGAAAGGGCGGTAGTCGTTGGTCATTGGTCATTGGGCATTGGTCATTGGTCGTTGGTCGTTGGTCGTTGGTCGAAAGGCGTTAGCGGTAGGCCGCCACCGGTCATCCGTTCTCCGTTCTCCGCTCTCACTTCTCCCCGCATTCTTTCACGACACGCTCGATCATCGCACCCGGATTGTCGAGATTCGCAGCTGACAGAGGCACCGGTCCGGCGAGGTAGTACGACTCACGTGGAACGCCCTTGGTGTCGTTAATGAGGTAAGTCATCTGCCGATCGACCTGCAGGCGGATATCGGTGATGGAGCCGGCCGTCGAATCGGACACGTCAGCACGGCGCGTCACGTCACCCCGGGTATCACCATACTCGAACGGGCGCCCCGCGGGATCGAGGTGGACGCGCACGATGCGAGACGGGCGGACCGAGTTCCCGAAGATCATGATCATCGTCGTCCCGCCATCGGACTCTCGCGTCGGGCCGCCGCCGTTGCATCGCCCACCATCAGTTGTACGTCCAGCTCAACTTGAGGTTCTCCGGCTCGATCCGCATTGCCTTGGCGGTCCGGCCAGCGGGAACCGTCACGTTGGGCGTGTACGCCTTGCAGTCCTGCTTGACGTTGCGGCAGTTGTACAACTGCAGGCTGGTAATCACCAGGTCGCGATCGGTATCATTGCGGAGGTAGATGTCGCGCGCGCGCGGCTCGCGGACCTCCACCGTCCAAGTCTGGAGTGCCACCCCGGGAACCGGAACGGGTTCTGGGTTGATCGCCTTGGCGCGTCAAAGAGCAGGAGTTCGCCACCCTTCCCTCCCCGGCCTGACGTCACAATCCCTCCGGCAGTCCACCGCCCGT
>JBDSSY010000312.1:0-11545 GCA_039928585.1 Gemmatimonadaceae bacterium
GGAACGAATATGTGGCGATCGGCGCCCACAACGACCACATCGGATTCAACAACAGCCCGGTGGATCACGATTCCATCCGCGCGTTCAACATGGTGGCGCGTGTGCAGGGCGCCGACAGTCCGCGACCTGCCACGCTCACGGCCGAGCAACGGACGCGCATTCGCACCATGACCGACAGTCTCCACGCGCTCCACGGTGCGCGCCGCGACTCCATCAACAATGGAGCGGACGACGACGGCTCGGGATCGATGACGGTTCTCGAGATCGCCGAAGCGCTGGCTGCGGCGCCGGTGAAGCCGAAACGATCGGTCATCTTCGTCTGGCATACGGGCGAGGAAGCGGGACTCTGGGGCGCCCAGCATTTCACCGACCATCCCACTGTTCCGCGCGAGTCGATCGTGGCGCAGCTCAACATGGACATGGTGGGCCGAGGCGCCGCGACCGACGTGACGGGCGAGTTGAAGACAGGCGGGCTGGTGCGCGGCGGACCCGGATACCTGCAGCTCATCGGATCGCGACGGCTCTCCACCGAGCTCGGTGACCTGATGGAAGACGTCAACCGCACCAATCGCCTCGGACTCGCGTTCGACTACTCGCAGGACGCCAACGGTCACCCGCAGAACATCTACTGCCGGAGCGATCACTACGAGTATGCGCGCTACGGCATCCCGGTCGTCTTCGCCACGACTGGCGGTCACTCCGACTATCACCAGGTGACCGACGAGCCGCAGTACATCGATTACGGAAGAATGGCGCAGGTCGCGACGCTCGTGCACGATGCCGCTGTGCGCGTGGCGAACCTCGATCATCGCATCGTGGTGGACAAGCCGAAGCCGGATCCGAAGGGCCGCTGCGTGCAGTGACGGTCGCGTGGGCGACGCGCTACTCCCGCGCACAGACGGAGCGCTTTAGCTGAACATCCGTATATTGAGCGTCATGCGACTCTCGTGGGCCCTCCTGCTGCTTCCGCTCTTCGCCTGTGCACCCTTTCGCCAGCGCGGGCCGGAGGCGCAGGCTGCGCCATCCAGCTTCGTGCGATCGACGGCCGAGCTGCGGTCGACGAGAATGATTCAGGTGCGAGCGGGGCTCGCCCGCTCCGACGCGATGAAGGCGGTGGCCGACGCGCTGGAGGTGCGCTTCGTGGTCGAGGTGGCGGACGCCAATGCCGGGTTCACGATGACCGCCTGGCGCGCGAGTGCCGGCCGCGGGGGCGTGCCCGACCTTCGCTATCGCACTCGCATCGTCGCCCGGTTTCTCGGCGACGACTGGCGGCGGCTGCAGCTCCGGAGCGAGGCGAACTGGGCGCGCGGCGACGAATGGGAGATCGGCTACGACGTCGCGCAGCTCGATACGGCATCACGGGAGTTGCGCGAGCGCTTGAGCACGAAGCCCTGACGCCGGCGCCGAGCGTCAGCGGATTGCGACGACCTGCCAGCCGGCCGATGTGCGCTTGAGACTCGCATGTGACCGTTGCGGCGCGATGGAGCCGCGGGTGCCATCGGGATAATCGAACGTGACGTTGAGCAGGAACTCCGCTTCCGCTTCGTCCCGATCAGTGGTGGACTTCACGTCCTTCACCGCCGCCTTGATGCGCGTCGCGCGCGAGAAGACCGTGGTCTCCCAGACCTTCTGCTGATCTTCCGTCAGGCCCGGATACGCTTCCTTGAGCTTGTCGACGGTACCGCTCTCGATCGCGCGCGCGTATCGCGAGATCGCGTTCTCCACCGATCCAGGCGACAAGTTGGCGGCGGCGACGGCCGACGCGGCGATCGCGAGGCGGGTGAGGCTGCGCACGCTGTCTGCTCGGCGCTGCCGGGCGAGAAGCGCTCGGACGCGCGCGGCCGAATCGACCACCACCGTTTTCTTCACCGGAGGGGTGACCGCCGCCGGCACCACCTCCGTGGGAGTCACAACCGTCGGCGTTGCGACCGCGCTCGAATCGGGAACACCGGCGGCGCCGTCCTTCGAATCCGATCCGCGCACAGCGAACGCCGCGATGAGCAGCACCCCCACGCCAGCCGCGAGGGCGGCGCGACGCCGGCGCGATGGCCGCGCCAGCTCCGTCTGTTCGGTGGGGGCGAGCGCCGCGGATTCGAACGCCTGAGTCGGCGCGCTGCGCGGCGTGGGTTTCTCCAGGCGCATAACCGCATCGACGCCGGCTCGACGCGCGTGGGTTCCGGACAAGGCGTCGCGAACTTCGGTGGCCGATCCATATCGCTCCGCCGGGCTGCGCGCGAGCAACCGATGCACGATGCGATCGAGCGAATCCGGCAGGCCAGGGTCAAGGTCCTGCACGTGCGGAGCCTCTTCACTGAGCCGACGCTTGATCATCTGCTCGCGCGTCGCGGCAGCGAACGGCGGTGCCGCGGTGAGCATCAGGTGCAGGATGCACCCGAGCGCATAGAGGTCGCTGCGCGCGTCGATCGGATCGCCGAGCAACTGCTCGGGGCTCATGAACTCGGGCGTGCCGATCACCAGGCCGGTGCGCGTGAGCGCATCTCCGGCGTTCTCCTGGATGGCCTTGGCGATGCCGAAATCCACCACCTTCGCCACTTCCTTTCCAGTCTTGTTGCGGGCGACGAGGATGTTGTCCGGCTTGAGATCGCGATGCACGATTCCCAGCTCGTGCGCCGCGCTCAGCCCGTCGGCGATCTGGCGTGCGAGATCCAACGCCCGCTCCACCGACAACGGCGCCTCCCGCGCCAGGATGCGCGCGAGCGCCTCGCCGTCAACGTACTCCATCACCAGGTAAATCAGTCCCTCGCTTTCGCCATAGTCGAAGACTGCGGCAACGTTGGGATGGATGATGCGGGCCGCGTTCGACGCCTCGCGCGCGAAGCGCGCGGCGGACTCGTGATCGTTGACGAGGGCGGGACTCATCACCTTGATGGCGCACTGGCGATTCATCTTCACGTGCTCGCCGAGATACACCCGCCCCATCCCGCCTTCGCCGATGCGCTTGAGGATGTGGTAGCGGTCGGCCATCACGCGGCCGATCAGCGAATCGGAACCCTTCGGACGGAGCGACGTGCCGTCGGACGGACAGAAGCGAGCCGCCGTCTCATACTCGTTGCCGCACTGCGGACACACCTTGTGCACCGCGGGCCGCTCTCCCGTCGGCATGAGCGGCTGTCGAGCGAGCAGTCCGGATCCCAATCCGCTCTCCGCCAACGCACGCTCCTCTGCGTCACGCATTTCCTGCTCGGCCACGAGGTCGACGGAAGGTGAGGCAGGCGGGGAGGTGCGTGACTTCACGTCGTCATCCGGTGGATCGGCAGCCATCGCCGTAGAGTACGCAGAGAGAAGGGAGCAGCGAAAGGAAGCACGGATTGCGAGGTACCGCCCGGACTCGATCCGCACCTGAACAGCGCCGCGGTCGGACGCCTGGCTTCAGTGCCAGATTAGTGCCCCTTAATACTTTGAAGCAAATCAGGACGCCCAGAGCGCCGGGCAACCGCCTGATCGCCTGGGCACCGGGTACCGTCGACTGCGCCGGCACCTTGTCCCATAAGGACGAGCGACCCGGGGCATCGAAAAATCAGGGGGTCCGGATTCCTGTGACCAGGGTCACAGTCGTGCCTCCCTAAATGTCACCGCGACGAACCACGAGGTCGCGGGAAAGCGTGAGCCGCATTGCGCTGCCCTCCGGCAAACATGCGAAACTCGCGCGCGACGAACGCGCCGCCACCGTGCCAGCAGCGGCGCCAGCCGCTGCACCGATGACGGTGGATTTGGTGCTGCGGCCGAATATCTGGCCTAGTACCGCGCCAGCGACCGCTCCGCCGAGGACCTTCGTCCGCTCGTTGCTTCCGGCGGTCTGCCCCGCTTCGAGCGACGCCAATGCGGCGATGTCGCCATCGGCCTGCCGCGCCGCGCCGTTGACGTCGATGGTGCGAACACGGAACTCGATTCGACTGTTCTGCGCGGGATCGGCTCGTTCCACCGACGCCACCTCGATCACCACCGTCGCACCCGCAGGAATCACCGCACCGTTGCTGCCGACAGTCGCGGTGGTAACGGTGGCGGTGAACTTGTCACCAGCGAGCGCCGTGTTGGTGCACACGCGACCGTTGATGCTCAGCCCGATCCGGGCACCGGCGCCGATGACGCCGGCCACGGGCCCGGGCGCCTGCGACGGTGCGCGTGCCGGTTCGTCGGCTTGCTCCGTCGGCCGGCGAGGCGCCTGCGCCACCTCGGCCGGTGGTCCCCGACGGCGTGGCACCGCGCGCGGACGCGGAGCGGTAGCGCGAGGCGGTTGCGGCCGGGGCGTGGGGCGGGCTGCGGCTGGCGCCGTGGAGGCAGTGCCGCCGAGCGGCGCATCGTTGAAGACATCCGGACCGGGTCCCTCACGCTGCGCCAGCGCGATGTCCTGCGCCAACGAGGAATCGACGGCGGGCGTGGCTACGCGATCCCGGCACCCGACGGCGAGCATGAGGGCCGAGGCGAGGACGCGAAGCGTGCGCTGACGGTACAGGTGCGGATCCATGGCAGATATCGGGAGGTCACGGCGAAGAGCGGACGCGGAACCGTACCAGACCCTACCCCGGCTCGGCGACGAGGTTCGCACGGCCGATCGGGAAGAGGTCCGCCTGAGGCAGGACTGGTTCCACTCGCGCGCGCACGCGGTCGGCGATCGGCTCGATCGCCATCGGGTCGCTCACGAGATCGTAGTCGCGAACATCCATCCGCAGCACCGGACACGCGTGGAAGCCGGCGATCCAGCGTTCGTATCGTGCGTGCAGCGAGGCCCAGTACGCATCCGGCGTATCCGCTTCCTTCGCTCGACCACGTCGGCGAATGCGTGGGACGATCGTGTCGAGCGGCGCGTGCAGGTAAACCAGCAGCTTCGGCGGCCGCGCGGCGGGTGAGTGCAGCAGCTCCACGTAGAGCCTGCGATAGAGCGACCACTCCGCGCTCGAGAGCAGCCCGTCGTCGAAGTGGCCGCGGGCGAAGACCTCGGCATCCTCGTACCAGGTGCGATCGAGGATCCAGCTGCCGCCAGCACCGCGGATTCGCCGCATGCTCTCGAATCGCGTGGCGAGGAAATGCAGTTGGAGCCGCAGGGCATGCGTACGCATGGCATCGAGCCCGCCGTCGTAGAACGGTTCGAGCCACGGATTCTCGTCATCCACGCTCTCGAGCGCGTGCTGGAGGCCGAAGCGTGCGGCGAGGGCACGGGTGAGCGTGCTCTTCCCGCTGCCAACCATGCCGGCAATGCCGATCACCATGCAACGTTCATCGGGAGTGAGAGCTCGAACCGGATTCCGAGGCGTCGAGCCGGAGTTTCGGTCAACACCGCGCGGCCCGCAGGATGAACATTATCGCGAGAACTCTCCCGGCGTGCGCGGCGGGGTACGCGTTCTGCTAACTGGGCGCCCCATGACTGTCGATCGCGAGATGCCCGAGATGGTGGCGACGCTCGTCACCCCGGGCGCATCGGAGTGGGTGGCCCTGTCGGACGAATTGCTGGCCGGGCTCGTGCACGCATTGAACAACCGCGTCACCGCGCTCGGCGTCTGCGCCGAGCTGGCGGGACTCGGGGATCTCGAAATGGTGAAGGACGGCGTCCTCCAGTCGGAAGTCGCGCGACTGCACCGCGTGAGCGCGCTGATCGGGTGCTTGCCCGCACGGGGAGTTTCCGAGGCGCTCGACATCGGCCCGGTACTGGACGACGCGCTGGCCATTCACTCGCATCATCCACGGATGCGACGTGTCGAGTGCACGGTGCGGGTGGAGGCCGGCATGCACACGGTGCGAGCGCCTCGATGGGCGCTGCTCCGGTTGCTGCTGGTGATGGTGGACGCCGCGAAGGAAGGGGCGCAGGAGGCGGCCCGCGACTCGGTGTCGATCGGGCTGGCGAGCGATGTAGAGTGTGTGCGTCTGAAATCGGATGCTCGCGGCAACGATGGCGCCTACGCCATGGAAATGGCCGCTGTGTGTGGCGGGGTGCTTCTGCGCGAACCGGACAGCTTCCTGCTCACCCTCCCGTCACTGCTCGAGGTTCGTCGGCGCGAGCGGACGGCGCGCGGTTCGCTCTGATCAGCTGGCCGCCTGCAGCGGCGAGAGGACGCCTCGAAGCTGGCTGAGCGCGCCAGAGCGAATCTGTGAGACGCGGGATTCGCTGACTCCGAGGACCTCGGCGATCTCGCGTGCCTTGAGCCCCTCGAAATAGTAGAGCGACAGCACCGTTCGCTCCTGGTCCCTGAGTCCCAGCAGGGCCTCGCGCAGCAGGGCTACGTCCTCTTCGCGGATGAGGCGATCGATGGCGAGTTCCTCGCCGTCGCCGAGGAATTCTGCGGGCGACACGTTGACGCCATCCCGGTCGGTCGCATCGCCATCGAGCGAGACCTGTACCGAGCCCTCCACGTCGGCCTGCCAGCGCCACAGCGTTTTGGCGTCGACGCCCAGTGCGCGCGCTACGCCCGCGGCGTCGGGAGCGCGTCCGATCGCGCCGCCGACCGCATCGCGAGCCGCTGCGATGCTGCGCGTCTTGCGGCGAACCGAGCGAGGAACGTGATCCTGCCGACGAAGCTCGTCGAGGATGGCGCCGCGGATGCGCGGGACCGCGAACGTGCTGAACGCCAGTCCGCGCGACTGGTCGAACGTCGCGAGCGCGGCCATGAGTCCCATCGTTCCCGCGCTGACGAGCTCGTCGATGTTCGCCTCGGTCGTCAGGCTTCGCGCCAGCTGTCGCGCGACGTGATGCACCAGATTGAGCTGCTCGCAGAGCAGGGCGTCACGCGCGTCGATGTCGCCAGCGGCGTGAGACGCCCAGAGGGATCGAGAGTCCAGGTGGAGCTCCGGCATCGGAGTGGGGCCAGAACGGCGGGCCCGAGTGGGAATCGGAAGGGCGGAGGAGGAGGGAGGAGCGTCTCCGCGCATTCCAGGTGGGCGACCGCTATCAAGGCACGCTGGGGGCCAACGATTCTGGTGTCGGTGCGACCTGCGCCGAGCACGGTGCGGAATTGGGCTGCCGCGGGCTAACGCGTTGTCAGCGCATCGTTAAGCGATGTCGTACGCGCCGCGATTGGTCAGTGGTGTGGAGCGACTACGGTCGCTCGCCGCTGCGGCACTTTGTGCCGAGCGGCAAGAACTGCCGAGTAGAAAGAGCCGTTCAGGAGTGCAGGCTACGGAGCGGAGGGGCTGCGTCCGTTCAACTTGTTGCGCAGCGTGCGCACACTGATGCCCAGCAGCGCGGCCGCGCGGGTGCGGTTGCCCTCGCTCACTTCCAGGGCGCGGGCGATGAGCCGCCCCTCGGCCTCGCCCACATCGAGCGTCGTGAGCACGACCGAGTCGTTCGGGGTAGGTGACGGCGGCGCGTCGGAGGTTGACCCGTTCGTCGTCGGGCGGGGTCGCGGGCCGCTGCCGCGCGTCGTGAGGCCGAATCGCTGACCGTCGAACGCGTGGGGCTGGAGGATGACATCGGGCGAGAGGATCACGGCGCGCTCGATGGCGTGCTGCAACTCGCGCACGTTGCCCGGCCACTCGTACTGCTGCAGCATGAGCAGCGTGTCGGGAGCGAGGCCGCGCACGTCCTTGTCCATCTCGTGCGCGGCGCGCACGGCGAAACGCGAGGCGAGCAGGGGGATATCCTCGGGTCGTTCGCGCAGCGGCGGAATCGAGATCGGCATCACGCTGAGGCGAAAAAAGAGGTCCTGGCGGAAGTGCCCCTGCGCCGTGAAGGCGGCGAGGTCGCGGTTGGATGTCGCGATGATGCGGACGTCCACCTTGATCGGCTGCGTGCCGCCAACGCGCTCGAACTCCTGTTCCTGCAGCACGCGCAGCAACTTCGACTGGAGGTCGATGCGCATCTCGCTGACCTCGTCGAGCAGCAGGGTTCCGCGGTCCGCCCGTTCGAACGCGCCCTGCACGCGCCGCACCGCACCGGTGAAGGCGCCCTTTTCATGGCCGAACAGCGCGCTCTCGACCAAGCCTTCCGGGAGCGCTGCGCAATTGAGCTTGATGAACGGACGATCGCGCCGATCGCTCGCGTCGTGGATGGCGCGGGCGAACAGTTCCTTGCCGGTGCCGGACTCACCCTGCAGCAGGATGGTCGCACGGGTGGGTGCCGCAGTCGATACCGTCTGCAGGAGACGCCTGATCTGCGGGCTGTCGCCGACGATCGTCCGCTCGTTGCGGAACTCCGTCACCTCGCGCCGCAATGCATCGTTCTCGCGGCGCAACCGGGCGACGTCCAGCCCCTTTGCCACCGAGAGCTCCAGTTGCTGCGCACGCACGGGCTTGGTGATGTAGTCGATCGCCCCGGCCTTGATCGACTCCACCGCGTGCTCGATCGTCGCGTAGCCCGTGAGCATGATGAGCGGGATGTCGTACCCCTCCTGCCGCATCAGCTCCAGAAACTCCACTCCGGTGAGCCCGGGCATCCGGTAATCGGAGATGATGAGATCGACGCCGCCTCCCGCCAACGCCTGCAGCGCTTCGGGTACCGTGCGCGCACCGATCGGCACATGGCCGGCCCGCTCGAGTGTATCCTCGAGAATCAGGCCGATCGCCGGTTCATCGTCCAGATAGAGAATGGTCGCCATGTCACGGCAGTGGAGGGCGCGCTCGCGAGACGTTGGCAGGGAGCCTGGAACCGGATGCCGAGTAGTCTAGTGCCGTAGCAGGAGTGTCGAGAACCTCGACGCCGGCGCGAGCGAAGGCCCGAGCCCTCACGTGCGACGCTGCCCGGCTGATCACGGGTAGTGCGAACGAGCAGCCTGGACTCATGACACAGGGGTCCGCGGCCGATAATGGAGGAGGGAGAAAGTACCGCACGATCGCCAGAAAAGTCCCCACGCTGGCCGACCGGGAGGGATGCACATGCACAACGACATGGAGTTGATCGTTCCGGTGACGCCAGTGCGCGACGCTGACGCGCGAAGGGCGCCAGCACTGGTGGCGGCGCTGCCCGCCGGGCTCGGCGTGGAGCGCGTGGGCGCGCTGCGTCGGGGCGTCGCGAACGGCTACTACGCCAGCGCGGCGATGATGGATGCCGTCGCGCAGCGACTGGTCGAGAGCGGCGACCTCTAGACTCTCGGATCGGCCAGGCGGCGCACGTTCGCGCGAGACTCGGCTCGCTCCTTGCCGCCCGCAAGCGCATGTCCTCACACCATTCGCATTCGCCGTCCACGCTCACCATTGCCGTCACCGGCGCGACTGGGCTGATCGGCACAGCCCTCGTGACGCAGCTTCGCGCTCGCGGCCACACCGTGCGTCGCCTCCTGCATTCACAACGGAGCGCGGAGCCGGGCGACGTCGTCTGGAATGCGGGCATGGGAGCGGTGCCCCCGACTGCACTTGCCGGCGCCGATGCGGTGATTCATCTGGCCGGTGAGCCGGTGGCGCATCGGTGGACCGATGATCGAAAGCGAGCCATTCGAGACAGCCGCGTACGGTCCACGGAACTGCTGGCGGACGCCGTTCGCGCCATGGGAACCAAACCCGCCGTGTTCCTGAGCGGCTCGGCAATCGGCTTCTATGGCGATCGCGGAGACGACCTGCTCGACGAATCATCCGCTCCCGGTCGCGGCTTCCTCGCGGAGGTCTGTATGGAGTGGGAGCGCGCGGCCGCGCCGATCGCCGCAGCGGGCGTGCGGGTCGTGACGCTGCGGACCGGCGTCGTGCTCAGCCCCTCGGGCGGCGCTCTGGGGAAGCTGCTTCCCATCTTCCGGCTCGGCGGCGGCGGTCCGATCGGCAGTGGGAGGCAATGGTTGAGCTGGATCGGCCTGACCGATCATGTTCGCGCGATGGAGCACGCGCTCGTGACCGAGTCCGTGCAGGGTCCGGCGAATCTCGTCGCGCCCAATCCCGTGACGAACGCCGACTTCGCCGCGATCCTCGGCCGCGTCCTCTCGCGACCGGCGATCGTTCCCGTCCCGGCCTTCGCGCTCGAATTGCTCTACGGGGAGATGGCTCGCGACACCATACTGGCGGGCCAGCGCGTGGTGCCGAAGGCGCTCTCGAGTGCGGGCTTCACTTTCGAGACGCCGACGCTGGAGGGAGCGCTGCGGGCAGAACTCGAGAGAGAACAGAGGTGAAACCTGAAACCTGAACCGTGAACCGTGAACCGTGAACCGTGAACCGTGAACCGTGAACCGTGAACCGTATAGTGCACGTCGCCACCACGGATCACTATCGCCGACAGCTAGCGAGCCAGGAGCATGAAGCGAGGGGCGGTGAGCATTGAGCAATGAGGGACATGCCACTCATCGCCCATCGCTCACCGCCCCTCGCTGCCAGCTCTCCCCCTCTCCTCCTGCAGGGCAGGTGAACCGTGAACCGTGAACCGTGAACCGTGAACCGTCACCGTCACCGTCACCGCTTACGGTTCACGGTGCACCGTTCACGTTTTCATCACCGGGTACTTCTTGTGGAAGTCCGTCGCGTCCTGCCATGCCTTCGCCACGGTCAGCAGCGCCGCTTCCTGATACAGCCCGCCCAGGAAGGTGAGTGACACGGGCACCTGCGTGCGGTCGGTCTCCGAGGTATCGCGGAAGCCGCTCGGCAGGATGACCGCGGGGTGTCCGGTGAGATTGGTGGCGGTGAGCTGGGAGCCGACGTTCGTGGGCGTGACGATGACGTCGACCGTCTCGAACAGCGCGTGCCACTTCTGCATGGCGAGCGTGCGAGCGCGGTTGGCGTTGACGTAGTCCACCGCGGCGATGAACCGGGCCGCGCGAAAGGTGTTCGCCCAGTCGCGTGGCGTCTGCTGCACGAGCTCCGCATCCCGACCCGAGCGTGTGAGCTCGTCGAACGCGGCAGCACCTTCCGCCGTGAGCACCAGCCGCATGGCGCCGTATGGCATCTCCGGCAGTTCAACGGAAACGAGGGTTACGCCCATCGTACGAAACACCGCGAGCGCGGCGTCGTCGAACCGCTTCGTGCCGTGCTGCACCACATTCTTGTCATTCCGCTCGGCCAGATCGAAGGCGGCCTTGTTGTAGCCGATCCGCAGCGACGACGGCTTGAGCGATGCGTCCCAGCTGAACGGGATGTTCTTCACGGCCCGGTCGAAGTTATCGGGCCCGTGAATGGCCTCGAGCACGAGCGCACAGTCTTCCACCGAGCGCGCCATGGGTCCGATCTTGTCCATCGTCCATGACAGCGCCATCGCACCGGTGCGCGGCACGCGTCCGAACGTCGGGCGCAGGCCGGTGACGCCGTTTCGCGTGGCCGGCGAGGAAATAGAGCCGAGCGTCTCCGTGCCGATGGCGAACCCGACGAGTCCTGCTGCTACCGCCGACCCGGGACCGGCCGACGATCCACTCGAGCCCTGGGAGAGATTCCACGGGTTCTTCGTCGTGCCGCCGAACCAGATGTCGCCCTGCGCCAGCTCACCGAGGGTGAGCTTGGCGATGAGAATGGCGCCGGCGGCGTCGAGGCGCTGCACCACCGCTGCGTCGGCGTCGATGGTCTGCTCGCGATAGGGACCCGCGCCCCACGTGGTCTTGTAGCCCTTGACCGCGAGCAGGTCCTTCGCGCCCCACGGAATGCCGTGCAGAGGTCCGCGATACCTGCCGCGCGCGATCTCCGCGTCGGCCTC
>JBDSSY010000313.1:0-5482 GCA_039928585.1 Gemmatimonadaceae bacterium
CTCCTGATCGTTCCAGAAGTCCGTCGCGCCCATCCGCGTTTCCAGCTCCGTCAGTTCCTTCCGCTTGTGGTCGAGGTCAAAGGTACCTCCTCAGCTCGGCGAGCTGATCGTCGTACGAGGTCAACAAGCGAGCGCGGTCGCTCTCCGCCATGTGATTCTCCGGGGTAAGACACGAGCCGTCCGGCTCGAGGGCGGACGGCTCGCACGGTGTCGTGGTAACGCGAGAAAGATAGTCGCGTGGTGCGCTGACTAAAAGAGCTTCTTGCCGCCCGCCAGCACGTCGTTGAGCGCGTCCTGGAAGTGCGTCGTCGTCTCGGCGAATTCCCTCCCGATCTGTTCGACGTACTCCTCGTAGCTTTTCTTGATTTCCTCGCGGAAGAGCTGCTTCAGCGTGCCGTCTCTCGCACCCTCCTCGCGCTTCTGCGGGTAGTAGGCGACGATGTCCGAGACGAGCGCCCGCGCGAGACGCTTCGCCTTGGCGTTCGGATCGTTGGCGAGAAAAGGATTGATCGGCGGCCGCGCGGGAGGTCCGTCTGTCGCCGCGGGGACGCTCGAGCGCTCCGGAGCGGTGACGATGGATGACGACGTGCGCGCGGGCGCCGACGGCGGAAACGCCGGAGCCGACCGCGGCGCAGCTGATGGCGCCGAGGCCGCGCGCGGGGCAAAGGGCGCCGCCGGACCACCAACCGGGCGGCCTGCCGCTGGCGGCGTCGAGCGAGCGCCAGCGCTCCCCGAACTGGCGAAGGGAGGAGGAGCGATACTCGAGGAGCGGGGCGATGTGCTCGCCGCACCTGCTCCGCCCGCACCCGCGCTGATCGGCGGACGCATGAACGGTGGGGCGACAGGGCGCGCCCCTGCTCCTCCGGTGCCCGACGGGGAAACCGTCCCGACGGGTGCGGCGATGCGGCCGGACTGCGCGACGGCCGGCGCTGTGGGCGCGGGGGCGGCCGGCAGCGCAGGGGAGGTTGGCGCCGTCGCGCGGACGACCGGAACGGCGGCCGACGTCCGTGCGCTCGCCCCGGCCGATGTCGCGAGCGATGCCACCGCGCCAGCGTCCATCGGCGACTCTGCACTCTCGGGGCGGAGCCGGAGGGACGGCGCTGCATTGCTCGGCGGGGGTGGCGGCGCCGACGACATGGCGGAACTGACGCGTGCCTCGGCCGCAACGCCGTGACTACTGGTTGCGCTGGACGCTGCCGGCAGGGCGAACTCCTCACGCGCGCCACCTGTGCCGGCGATCGTGATCACGCCGCCGCACACGGAGCATCGCGCTCGTGCCACAGCGACTGGCACTTTCGCGGGGTCGACGCGAAACACCGAACGGCATTCCGGGCAGGTGACGTTCATGCCTTCTCCGCCGTGGGAAATGCCGGGCCCGATTCCGGGATGCGCATCACGCCTGCGGGCTGACTGTCCGTCCGACGATCCACCGAATACACCGAGCCCGGCAGCGTCTTCGCATAACTCTTCATTTCCGTAGCCAACTCGCTCACCTGCGCGGCATGCGTGAAGTGACGGCGGTCGTTCGTCACGACGCCGATGGAAACGGTCATCAGCGGCACCCGATGCAACTGCCCACGGCGGTCCTTGCCGAAAAAGTAGCCAGCGCGTCGATCCTGCTCCGAATACTGAAAGGGGATAAGGAGATCGAACACGTTCACGATCTCGGCGCAGGTGTCGGAGATGAACGCCGTCGGGATCACGAAGATGAAGTCATCCCCACCGATGTGCCCCACGAACCCGTCTTCGCCGCACAACCCCTTCACCACGTCGTGCAGGATCTTCGCCAGGATCCGGATGACACGGTCGCCGTCGTAGTAGGAGTACCGGTCGTTGAACTCCTTGAAGTGATCCAGATCCGCGTAGCACATGGCGAATCGAACCTCTGCACCGAGTCGACGCGCAACGTCGTTCTCGATCTCGGCCGCGCCGGGCAATCGCGTGGAGGGATGCACCACCAGGTCGCGGTCCGATCGCCGGAGCATCGCATCCAGTCGCGAGAGCAATTCGTGCAGCTCGAGGCGCTCGCGCACGACTTCGTCTGCACCGGAGCGGAATGCCTCGTCGAATGCCTCGTCGGCGTCGGCGGCGAGGATGACTGCCGGGACAACGCCCGTATAGGAATCACGCTTCAACCGGCGACAGGCCACGTGGACCGCGTCCGGCGCGGTGCGCGCGTCGAACGCGACGACACGCGGCCGGCCACGAAGCGACATGGCCATCAGCTCGTCGACATGGCGAATCGTCAGCACGACGTCCGCCTGCCGCGCGAGCCACTCGGTGAGCGCGGTAGGCGGCGTGGCGTCGTCCGGAGCAAAAAGGATGGCGCTATTCTTGACCACGCTTGGGCACGACCTGGGTGGAGGCGCAAGATACGACGCGCGAAAGTTCAAGTCAAACCGCGATGCCGCTAAAGGTTGCGGCAACGCATCGTCGGTTCGTCGGATTAGAAGTAGAAGAACGCCACCGCGAGCATGCCGTAAACCAGCAGCAGAAACGCACCCTCCAGCCAGTTGGACTCGGCGTCGCGCACGACGGTATTTGCGACAGACACCGCAAGTGCCACCGCCACCACTTCGAACGCGGTGAACGCGAGATCCATCGGCTGCCCGAATGCAACGCCCGCGAACACGAGCACCGGGGCGATCAGGAGCGCGACCTGCGCGCTCGATCCCATCGCGATCGAGATGGCGAGGTCCATTCTGTTCTTCATCGCCATCAGCACGGCCGAGCTGTGCTCGGCGGCGTTGCCGATGATCGGCACGATGATCAACCCGACGAACACCTCCGACAACCCGATGCTCTTCGTCGCTTCTTCGGTAACGCCGACGAGGATCTCCGACAGCCAGCCGACGAATCCAGCCGACACCAGCAGGACGACGAGCGAGCGACGCAGCGACCATGGTGCGTGCGTCGCGTCGTGCTCGAGGTCGGCGATTTCGCGTGACTCACTGCCGAACACGGCACGGTGCGTCCACATCGAGTAGAGAAGCGACAGCAGATATCCCACGATGAGCAGCGCGGCGACGCCGAACGACACCTTTCGGGTGAGCGCACGAGTCGGATCGATGTGGGTGGCATGGTAGACGGCCGGGATGACGAGTCCGATCATCGCCATGACCATGAGCGAGACGTTCAATCCCGCGAGGTTTACGTTGAACGTCTGCACCTTGTGCTTGAGACCTCCCATGAGCTGCGAGAGGCCGAGCACGAGCAGCAGGTTGCCAAGGATCGATCCGGTAATCGACGCTTTGACCAGGTCCAGCAGCCCCGCGCGCAGCGCGAGCAACGCGATGATCAGCTCGGCGAGATTCCCGAGCGTCGCATTGAGCAGCCCACCAACCGTCGGTCCGGTGTGAACCGAGATCTCCTCGGTGGCGCGGCCGAGGAAGCCAGAGAGGGGAATGATCGCGAGCGCGCTCAGCGTGAAGACGACCACCGGAGACATGTGCGCGAATTCAGCGCCGATCGCCAGGGGGACGAACAGCAGGAGGACGAGCAGCAGTTTCATGTGCTGAGGGTCGGCGTGCTCAGAGCGGTGTCGCCTCGTCGAGCAGCATGATCGGGATGTCGTCCCGCACCGGGTAGCGCAGTCGGCAGGCGTCGCACGTCAGCGCTGACTCGACTTCCCGATAGTCGAGCGAGCCCTTGCACTTCGGGCAGACGAGGATGGCCAGCAGTTTGGTGGAGAGTGTCATCGAGCGGTATCGTCGTGGAGCCTGTAGCCGAACCGGCGGATGGCGCTGTCGCTCTTGCGCCAGTTGGGAAGCACCTTCACCCAGAGATCGAGATAGACCGCGGCGCCGACGAACGCTTCCACCTTGACGCGGGCAGCGCGGCCGATGTCGCGGATGCGCTGCCCGTTGTGGCCGATGAGGATGCGTTTCTGGCTATCGCGCTCGACGTACAGCACCGTCCGAATGTATACGGGGGTGCCGGTCTCGCGGAACTCCTCCACCTCGCAGGCCAGGCTGTAGGGAACTTCCTCGTCCAGCTGTTCCAGTGCCGTCTCGCGCACGAGCTCGGAGACGAAGAACCGCACCGACGCCGTGCTGATCTCGTCCTCGGGATACAGAAAGGGACTGACGGGGAGGATCGCGCCGAGATCGTCCAGCAGCGCATCGACACCTTCGCCTGTCAGTGCGGAGACGAAACGCGCGCCGGGCACCGCCTCGGCGAGCTCCTTGCGTTCGACCGGGCGAATGGCGTCGACCTTGTTGAGCACCGTCCACACCGGAGCGTGCGGGAGGGTGTCGAGTTCGGCGGCGTCGAGGAGCGAAGGGGGTGTTCGCTCGGTGGCGTCGGCGAGGTAGATGACGACGTCGGCGTCCTTGAGTGCTCGAAGCGCGGTGCTGCGCATGGCGCGCTGCAGTTCGTAGCGCGGGTTGAGGAGGCCGGGGGTGTCGAGCACGATCATCTGCACGTCGTCGGTCGTGCGGATGCCGACAATGCGATCCCGCGTGGACTGAGGCTTGGGACTCACGATGGCGAGTTTCTCGCCCATGATGCGGTTGAGCAGCGTCGACTTGCCCGCGTTGGGCTTGCCGACGACTGTGACGATTCCGGCGCGAGGCATGGGAGAAGGCTGAGTGAACGATCGGTGAACCGTGAACCGTCGTACGAAACGTACCTTGGCTCGCGTCGGGGAGCTGCGAGTCAGGGATGACCGTTCACGGCAGATGGTTCATCGGTAACGAAACGCCCCCTGGAGCGGAGCTCCAGGGGGCGTTTCTCATGGGTGCCGGCGACGGCCTACTCTCCCGCGTCCTCTCGGACGGAGTACCATCGGCGCTGTAGGGCTTAACGACCGTGTTCGGGATGGGAACGGGTGTGGCCCCTACGCTCTAGTCGCCAGCGAACATACTGGTTGAATCGGTTAGTCAGCTCGTCGGTGCATCGGTGCGTCTCATGGGAACTCGGGATGCGGCAAGTGCCGGTGGCCGAGCGACCAATGAATCGATGAATCGATGGTCTGACAGACAGCGGAAATGCAATCTGACAGCGGAGGGCATGGTAGGCCGTGGTTCGACGAATCCTGAAACAATGTGCTGCTCTGCTTGCAGTTGACCTACTTTTGGAGTAGTCAAGCCGCACGGGCGATTAGGACCGCTGCGCTCGGAGTCGTTTGCACGACGTCCACGGGCGGCCTATTGACGGGGTGGTCTCCCCCGGCCCTTCAGAGGGCTCAAGGCCCTGTGAGTGTTCATCTTGGGGCGTGCTTCCCACTTAGATGCATTCAGCGGTTATCACAGCCAATCATCGCTACCCGGCGGTGCCCTTGGCAGGACAGCCGGGACACGAGCGGATTGTCCGACTCGGTCCTCTCGTACTAGAGTCCGCTCCCCTCAACACTCAAACGCCCACGACGGATACAGACCGAACTGTCTCACGACGTTCTGAACCCAGCTCATGTACCACTTTAACCGGCGAACAGCCGGACCCTTGGGACCTTCTCCAGCCCCAGGATGTGATAAGCCGACAT
>JBDSSY010000314.1:0-14356 GCA_039928585.1 Gemmatimonadaceae bacterium
TCGCTCGATGCGCCGCCTCGCGAGGACGAGGATCAAGGCAGTGTGTCATACGAGGTCACGGCGCGCGTGGACGACGCGCTGGCGTTCGACTACGAGCGATTCATGATCGAGTCGCACATTCCCGAGATCGTGCAGACCGGGTGCTTCCTGCACGGACGACTGCAACAGGGAGGCGAAGGGCAATATCGCACCACCTTTCATGCCGTCTCGCCGGAGGAAGTGAACCGATATCTCAGCGAGTTCGCCCCCGCGATGCGCGAACGCACGAACGCGCGCTTCCCCACCGGTCTCTCGCTATCGCGTCGGGTCTGGACGGAGCGTGCGCAGTGGCCGTAGCTCGGCGTTGGCTGGCGCTAACGCCCGACCATCAGCCTGCGCGCATCGATGCGGGATCGATGCCGCTGCGCGCACACCATGCGTCGTACGCCTCCGGCATGATCTCCGACGGCTTGATCTCGCTGCGTCCGCCCCAGAAGACGTTGGTGTAGCTCACCGGCATGCCGATCGCCTCCAGATGGCGATCGATCGCTGCCTTGTGCTCGAGCACGAGCGACTTCTCCGTGCCGTGCGCGACAGCCATGATGTTCACGTTGGCGAACTCGGGGCCGCCCTCGCGCCAGTACGCGTGCGTCAGGATGTGGTGCCGTCCCACTTCGCGCCCCGCCTCGATCTCGCGACCGGTCGGCACACGCCAGTGGAACAGCGCGTTGTAGCGAGTGACTCGCGCACCGGTTGCCGACGGCTTCACGTGCTCCAGGAAGGTCGAGAAGCGCCCGATGACACCGCGCTCGGCGAGTCCGTGCGCCGTCGCGAGAAACTCCGCGTACGGCATCGCCGCCTCGTCGGCGCGCGCGCTCCAGAGATCCGCCCGCACCTCCGCAGGATCCAGCTCGCGCTTGAGCGGGCCGAGTGCGCGCCACTCGAGCGGCGAGAGCGCGACGATGTTGGTGTCGATGACCTGGCCCGGCTCGTCGGTCCGGCTGCCGGGCTCGATGCCACGACGGCGCACATGACCCACACCCAGGGCGAAGAGCCGCTTGGCCGGCATGATCTGGAACGCGCTGGCACGGATACGTGACGCGAGCAGCTCGCAGTGCCGCTGCATCGAGAACCCCTGTGGGACCTTGAGCGTCGTCCAGAGCCGGTAGCCCGAGCCCGGGGTATCGGCATCGGTGCTCCGCACCACCACGTGACCGGAGAACGGATCGTCCTGCGCGAGGTACGCAAACGCCTCATCGAGGCTGTCGGCCGGTACCCGCCATGCCACCAGCGCCCCCGGCGCGAGATTGGTGGCCATCATCGTCTGTCGTATGCGACGGATGACGCCCGCCTCCAGCATGCCTCGTAGTCGCTCGAGCACGATGTCCACGGGCAGGCCGCTCAGCCGGGCAATCTCGCCGAACGGGTCCTCGAGAAACCCCGAGATCCGATCCTCGCTCACCGCAAGGATGCGTGCATTGACTGGATCGGCGATGTCGACAGGCAGGGTGGACGGCATCAGCGAAAGATAGCCATCCGCGGCAGGACGGAGCACGTCCTCCCGTGCCCGATGCTCAGTACCTCGGCAGCGAGTGTCGAACGTCCCGCGAGCCGGCCGCGACGCCAGCGCCGACCGCCAGGCCCACACTCACCGCCGTCCCGACGCCCACGAGGGGAAGGAGCGCCACGATCGGAAGGAGCGCGACAGCCGCGGCGACCCCAGCCACAAACGGCGCGAACATCGTATGCACGGCGTCCACGTAGCGCAGCCGTCGAATGACGAAGCTGCGCGACTGCGCGTACGCGAGCATGGCTGCCACGAACGAAATGACGAGTCCCAGGATGAACGACATGAAGGCCTCACCGAAAGAAGGTGTATTCAAGCATACGTCGCACCGTCGGGCGAGTTTCATCCGGCCGCTGGCTCCGCGCTCCGCGACGCGATAATTTCACAGCCATCTCTTCCAGGACCGGAATGATCACGCTCCGTGTCACCCGTCACGACCGCAACGAGCAGCTGCTGGCCGACTGTCAGAGCGCCATCATACCCGCTCGCGGCGAGGTGCTGCAACTCGATACCGTCGAGAGCGACGGGTCCATGAGCCGGCCCAGCACGATGTGGCGCATCGTGGCCGTGACCGTGCACGTTCCCTCGCTGCACTCCTCGGCACCGCTCGATGGTAGTCCGCTGCGTGTTCGAACGGTGGAGGTCAGCGTGCTTCCCGACGTATCGTTGCTGCCCGCGCTCCATCATGCGGAAGCGAAGATGCTGTCCGAATCGCGCATGTGACCCGTGCGGTCGCCGCGCCAGGCACGCCTGTGACCGTGCCGACCTGCCCGTGAGTTTCTCCCATCGCTAACTTTCCGGCGTGACGCGTTCCTCCCTTCCCAGCGCGACCGACACCGCGCGCGAACGCCCGTTGATCTCGTCGGGCGAGCTGCATCGTGTCAGCGTCGCGCTCCCGGAGCACCTCGCCGCGTGGCAATTGCCGCCGGACTGGCATTGGGGCACGGAGGGGGTGTGGCAGGATCATCGGCATTTTCAGGAGCTGGTCGACGCGCTCGGCCGTTCGCTCTCGCTCGTGAGCGCGCCGCACCAGGATCACGCCGCCTGGATCGAAGCCGAGGCGCGAGCGCTCGCGCATCGGAATCATCCCGCGGTGCCGACGACCTATCACTACTGGTCGTCCAACTCGGATAGCCACCGCGGACCCGGATACCTGCGCCGCTGGATCTCGGGCGAGACGCTTGGCGCCCGGCTCGCCCGCGCGGGGGCGGACGACGTACCCGCAGTGCTGCGCGTGCTGCGCGAGGTGGGCTCGACGCTCTCGTATCTGCATGACGCCGGCAGCGTGCACGGCGCGCTGTCCACGGGCAACATTCTCACGTCGCCGATGGGACGCCTCTGGCTCATCGGCTGGCAGTGGGCGGTGCCACTCGCGAGCGTGCCCGAGGGACTCGCGCCAAACTCCACGGCCATGCCACTGCCGCCGGAGTGGGACGACGGCTGGCTGCCCACGGCCGCGAGCGATCAATGGCAGCTCGCCGCGCTCTGCTTCACGGCGCTCACCGGTGAGCCGCCGCCGCGCGACGACATCCCGCCGCTCACGCTCGTGCGGCCCGACGTGCCGCCGTCGGTTGCGGTCGTGATCGACAAGGCACTGCAGCTCCAGCCCGGACAACGATATCCCACTGTGGCGGCAATGATCCGCGCGATGGATCGCGTGGTCGGCAGCCGCACCGTGCTCACGCTGAGCGGCGAGAGCGTGGCGGCGTCTCGAGAGTCGCCCGAGGTTCGCCTCCGCTGGGCCCTCGCCGACGATTACGAAGTCATCTCGCCGCTCGGCGCAGGAAGTTTCGGCTCGGTGTGGCGCGTGCGGGATCAATCGCTTGGCCGCGAGGTCGCGTTGAAGCTCCTGCACCCGCACATCGCGCGCGATGAGCGCGCCGTGGGTCGGTTCCGGCGCGAGGCTCGCCTCGCCGCGCAACTCGCGCATCCCTCCATCGTCCCGATCTACGATTGGGACAGCCGGGGCGATGTGTCCTGGTACACGATGGAATTGGCCGAGAGCGGATCGGTGGCCGATCTCGTCGCACGTAGCGGAGCGCGGCCGTTGGCGGAAGTCGCGCCGCAGATCGACGAAGTGCTCAGCGGACTCGCGGCGGCACACGCCATCGGGATCGTGCACCGCGACTTGAAGCCCGAGAACATTCTCATCGATCGGTACCGACGCTGGCGCATCGCGGACTTCGGCATCGCCAATCCCGCTGGCGAAGAGATCGCTGGTACGTCGGGCACGCCGGCATTCTCGCCTCCCGAGCAACTGCTCGGCGAACCGCAGGACTCGTCCGCCGATTGCTTTTCGCTCGCCGCGATCGTCGCCTTCGTGCTTTCGGGCGCGCCTCCCTTCGGCGAGGCCGATAGCAAGACGATTCTCGCGCGCGAGCTCGCAGACCAGCTCGACGTGTCCGGGTACGCGCCGGAAGTGGGCCTGTGGCTGGCACGGGCACTCGCGAGCGATCCGGAAGCACGATTCGGTGACGCGACCTCCATGCAGGAAGCGTGGCGCGTGGCGGCAGGCGCTGTGCTCGAGCGCGAGCGCCGCGCCCCGTGGTGGCAGCGCCTGTTCGGCAGTGAGGAAGGCAGGGAGAGCTGGTGGCGCGACGACACCGCCGTCGGGAGCTGATCGCGCACGCAAGCTGCACTCCCGGCACCTCATGACCTTCACGTCGATCAATCCCGCCACGGGATCCACGCTCGCTGAATTTCCTGCCCACACCGCGGCAGACATCGAATCGAAGCTCGCACTCGCGTCCGACGCCGCGCCACTCTGGCGACGCACGCCGGTCGCCACGCGCGCAGCAGTGGTGGCGCGGCTCGCCGAGCTGCTCGATGAGGAGAAGGACCGGCTCGGGCGGATGATGACACTGGAAATGGGGAAGCCGCTGCGCGCCGCGATGGAGGAAGCCGCCAAGTGCGCCGCGACGTGCCGCTACTATGCCGAACACGGTCCCGCGTTCGTCGCCGACCGCCCGGTCCAGGACACCGACCATCGATCGTACGTCGCGTACGAGCCGATCGGCGTCGTGCTCGCTGTGATGCCGTGGAATTTTCCGTTCTGGCAAGCCATTCGATTCATCGCGCCTGCCCTCGTGGCCGGGAATGCGGGCCTGCTGAAGCATGCGTCGAACGTTCCGCAGTGCGCGCTCGAGCTCGAGTCGCTCGTCACGCGCGCGGGTGCACCTGCCGGTGTGTTTCAGACCCTGCTCATTCCCGGCGACGCGGTGGCCGCGGTGTTGTCCGACCCGAGAGTCGCCGCCGCGACGCTCACCGGCAGTGAAGGTGCCGGGAGCAAGGTCGCCGCAGTCGCCGGCAAGTGTCTCAAGAAAACGGTGCTCGAGCTTGGCGGCAGCGACCCATTCCTCGTGCTGCCGAGCGCGGACCTGGCGCGTGCCGTGGAGACGGCCGTGAAGGCACGGACGATCAACAACGGACAGAGCTGCATCGCGGCGAAGCGGTTCATCATTCACACCGATGTGTACGATGCGTTCACCGAACGGTTCGTCGCGACCATGCAACGACTGGTGGTCGGCGATCCGATCGACATGCGGACCGAACTCGGCCCCCTGGCGTCGGTTGCGCTGGCCGACGAGCTCGAGGCGCAGGTCGCGAAATCCGTGTCGATGGGCGCGCGTCTGCTCTGCGGCGGAACACGGTCGGCACCCGGAACGGCGTGGTTTCCAGCGACGGTCCTCACCGACATCCCCGAGACGGCTCCCGCGTACACCGACGAACTGTTCGGGCCCGTCGCCTGCCTGTTCCGCGTGCCGGACCTGGAGTCGGCGATCCGCGTCGCCAACGCGACGCGCTTCGGGCTCGCCGCCAGCGTCTGGACGACCATTGCCGACGAGCAGGACCGCTGCATACGCGAGATCGACGCGGGCAGCGTGTTCGTCAACGACATGGTCGTCTCCGATCCGCGCTTCCCCTTCGGTGGCGTGAAGGCGTCCGGCTACGGACGCGAGCTGTCCGACCTGGGCATGCACGAATTCACGAACGTGAAGACGGTGCGCATCCGTGTGCGCGGATCATCATCCGCGGGACACACGGAGTAACCGGTCACGGTTCTCGGTCAGTTTCGCTCCCCGATCCTCAGGGTCACGCGCACCGTCGTCCCGGCACCCAGGCTAGACGTGATGGACACGCCACCGCCCCAGCTTTCGGTCAGCCGCCGAGTGATGGCCAGGCCCAGGCCGCTGCCGCTCGTTCGCGTCGAGAAGTGCGGCTCGAAGATCTTCGGGAGCACATCGGCCGGAATTCCCGATCCGTCATCCGTGATGTCGACAATGATCGCGTCGGCGCCATCCGCGGTCGTGCCTCGCGTTACCGTCGCGCGAACGGCGCGGGCATCGGCCAGCCGTGCATTCTCGAAGATGTTCAGGAGCACCTCGCGCAGTTCGTCGCCGCGCGCGAGAGCGGGCGGGAGCGCCGCCTCTGCCGAATACTCCCACCGGACCTGGCTCTCCCCGAGTGTCTCGAGCGCCACGACGTCGCGCACGATCGCCTCGACGTCGGTAGGCTCGGCAGGCGCTCGCTCTTCCGGTGCGCTACCATAACGGCTGAACGCCCGCGCGATTTCGTCGAGCCGGTCGATCTCGGTGAGGATTCGCGTGACGTTCTGCTCGAGAATCGTGTCGAAATCGCTGCGCCCCCGAGCGCGGCGGAGGTGCTGGACACCGAGCCGGATCGGCGTGAGCGGATTCTTGATCTCGTGCGCGACCTGGCGCGCCATCTCGCCCCACGCGAGCACGCGTTGCGCCCGCGCGAGCTCGGTGACGTCGTCCAGCGTGAGCACGGCCCCGCCACTCGCGAGGCGCGTGAGCTGGCCCCGCAACGTGCGGCCTCCTCGCTCGTGATCGAACCCATCCTCCTCGTCTGCGGTCTGGAGGAAGCGCGCAACGCGAGTCGCGACCGCCGATTCGGACATCGTGCTGACAGGCGCTCCGGCGGCGGGTACACCGCCCAGCACTTGATGGGCGCGAGGGTTCGCCAGGATCACCTGTCCGGCCTCGTCCACAGCGACGACGCCGCTCGCCACCGTGCGAAGCACGGCGTCGGTTCTCCGCTGCGCGTCCTCGAGCGCGGCGCGACTCGCGCCGAGATCTTCCGCCATGGCGCGGAATGCCGTGAAGACGGGCAAAAACTCGTTCGCCGTCTCCGCGTTGAGCGGCACATCGCGCTCGCCGCGCGCCACGGCGCGGGCGGCAGTTCGCAGCGCGCCGATGGGACGCGCGAGCTGCCGGCCGGCCACGCCGCTCAGCCAGAGCGCCGCGACGGCTCCCAACGCGGTCGCGAACAGCACCAGCACGCCGAGGTCCCGTCCGCGCCGATCCAACAGGACATCGTCCACGCGCGCCGGCGCGGCGATGATCAGATTCGGCCCCGCGGCCGATGGCAATGCGCGGTAGCCGAGCATGCCGGTCGCGCCCGGAAGTGCTTCCGGCCGCGTCGCGCTCACCTCCTCGGCTTCACCCAGCTTAAGCGCGACCTCCGGACGCATCAGCGTCCCCATCGGCGCCAGGTCCGCGAAGAGTGAGTCGCTGGCATCCACCAGCACACCAGACGAATACAGCAGGAGCTTCGTGTCCAGGCGCTGTGCTTCCGCGCGCAGCCAGTCGGATCGGCTTCCACTCTGTACGGCGCGCATGGTCTCTGTGACCAGCAGGCGGCGTGACGCCTGCGCATCGTCGAACAATTGCCGCCACGACCAGATGGCGAATGCCGCCGCCGGCACGAGGAAGAACAGGAACAGCACCAGCGAAAGCCGGGTGCGGTAGCTGTGCACCCGCCGCTCGCGCAGGCGCAGCCATCGACCTGCCCGTCCATCCGCCACAGCGCTCAGCAGCCAGACGAGCGCTACCGCCGCGAGGTCGACGAGCACGAGCAACCCGCCGCGCGGCACGAGCGAATCGAGACCGCGGAGGTCTACCGAGACGTGCGCGCGACCCGCACCCGACGGCCCGTGCACGGGCCAGTCGCCGTGCAACTCCGTTCCGTCGCGGCGCCAGCGGATGGCGTCGCGCGGCGCGAGAGAATCCAGTGCTACCTGTACCGTGTACGGCGGCTCGTTGCGCTCGGCTGGCGGCAATCCATACCAGCGCGCGTACGCATCCTTGCCGATGAGCCGCGTACGGGGTGCCACGAGAATCGTCAGCGCGCCACCCTGCATCGGGACCGCCACGACGCGCACGCCATACACGCTCGGACGCATCGTCACCACGAGCGTGCGGCCCGCGCGCACGGCCTCGGCGGCCACGGTGGCCACGGTGTCGAAGGCGACGTCGAACGGCGCGGAGCCGAACGTCGCCAGCGGTGTCGCACCTTCCCACGTGGTCAGCGCCACGGGATACCCGGACGCTGCGAGATCCGATGCGAGATATCGTTCGAGCAACCCTTGTGTGGTGCGCGGCAACGGTTCCCCCCGGAGCGAACGCGCGAGCCGGGTCGTCAGCCCCACGCCGTACGCGTCGGGGCCGTCGAGTCCACGGACGTCGCGCGCCGCCAGATCCAGCCGGCCGCGCGAAGTCGCACCCCACACCACCGTCGTCGCCCCCAGGCCGGCGACGGTCGCCGCGGCGAGCAGCGACTGTCTGGATGAACGGGCGAGGACGATCGCGGCGACGGCGAGCGTCCAGAGGCCGGTGTACCACTGCGGCCACTGGCCCGGCGCATTCCATACAAGCGGCGCCGCGCCGGCGGCCAGCAACGCGATCAGCGGACCGGATGCCGCAGGCACGCCGCGCCGGCCGCCGAGCGCGATGCGGCCTGCCCACCCCGCGAGCACCAGCAGGGCGGTGGCGCCAAGACAGATCGGCACATTCCAGATGAGCCAGAGCGCGCCACCAGCGCCGGTGGCCGGCGGGCTGATCCCGCGCGCGAGCGCGCCGAGGACGAACGGCCCGAAACCCACCGTCAGTGTGGCCAGCAGCATTGCGGCCCAGCGCGGCAGTCGGGTGCCAATGCGCCGCACGACGAGCAGTACGGCCAGCAGCAGCGTTGCCGATGTGATCGTGAGCGCGCCGGCATTTGCCGTGAAGGCGCGCCCTGCCGGAAAGAAGTACACCGACGCGTCGAACAGCTGCGAGCGCGTCGAGAACTCGCTGAGGGGTACGATCGCGACGCACCGCAGCACCACCAGTACGCCGACGACAGCGGCGAGCGCACCGGACTGACGCCGCGCCACGACGACGAGAAATCCGGCGAGCGCGAGGAGGAGCGCCACGCCGACCCGCACTCGCGCGCGTTCCATCAAGCGGAACGACACCTCCTGAGCCGACGGCACCGATGCACTCGCCACGAAGAGCGCGCGGCCCTCATCCTCATAGCGCAGCGCGCCCGCGACGCTGCTGTCGCCCGGCGGGCCGAACGTGAAGCCGTCGCTGATCTCGTCGTTGCGTAAGCGCTGCGCCACGCCTCGCGACAGTCGATCTGCTGGCGCCGCGGCATACAGCAGTGACGTCGCGACCGCGCGAGTGCCTCCGCTGTCGAGCGCGGCATACAGGGTCAAGCCGAACGGCGTCGCCACGACGCCCGCCGGGCCCTCGAGGTCGCGGAGGTCGGCGTGGAGGGTGCCCGCCCACGCATGCAGCGTATCGCCACGGAGCACCAATACGGCGCGACGACTTGCGTCCCCGATAGACCGCTCGAGCGTCCTGACGACGTCCTCCCGATCGACGGCTCGGTTCGGGAGCGTGAGCGCTCGCCGTGCTGCGCGTCGAAGGCGCGTCATCTCTCCCTCCACGGCGTCGTGCAACCGCTCCTGCTGCGCCGCGGCACGCGCCGCGCCCACCGCGGACGGCGCGCGCGTGAACTCGGCGAGCCGCAGTTCCGCGCGGCCCGCCGCCAGGACGAGCGCCACGAGGGCCGACAACGTCAGGGCCAATGGCGTACGCAGCGCAGCGGGTGCCCAGCGCACTCCCGCGACAGCCGCGATGACGGTGGCGATCAGGCAGCCGGCGACGTACTCTACGCGAGGCTCGGCGAGCCACCCGCTCGCCAGCAGGAGCGCCGCCGCCACGGCGGCCGGCGCCACCAGCGTGCGAGTTCCGCCGGCCGGCGGCGATCGCCTCAGGATTTCGCGCAGAATGACCTACCCCTCCCTCAGCCCGGTCACCAGCGTCGCGCGCCGCATCAAGGAGATGCGACCCGAAGAGATCGCGGCCGTCGTCACGGCAGATCCGCGACTCATCATTCCCGTCGGCACGTGCGAACAGCACGGGCGCCATCTGCCACTCGGCTCCGACACCCTCATCGTCGAACATCTCGCCGACGATCTCTCCGCCGAGTTCGGCATCCTGCGGGCGCCGACACTCGAGTTCGGGGTCAACGTGGCGACCGAGCGCGGCTTCGCCGGCAACGCCTCACTGCGCAAGAAGACCCTCCACCGCATGCTGAACGACCTGCTGGACACGTGGGAATCGACCGGGGTGAAGGAGTTCATCCTCTTGACCGCGCACGAGCATGATCCGCATCAGGAGGCGCTGGCCACGGTCACGACGACCGAAGCGCGCGTGCGTGTCGTCGACATCTTCTCGGTAGACCTGCGGGAATTCCTCGAGGGTCAGGCCGAGCCGATGCACGGCGATGAGGTCGATACCTCGTTGCTGTTGTTCATCGCGCCCCATCTCGTGCGCATGGACCTCGCGGAAGACTATATGATGTCGCGTGACGAGCTTCGGCGATACCGGCGCGGCTGGCTCAAGATTCCGGGCGAGAGCAGCGGTTCGATCGGCCGGCCCTCACTGGCCACGGCCGAAAAGGGGGCGGCGATCTACGCCCGCATTCGCGATCGGGTGCGAAGTCGCGTGTTCCTGACGCCGGAGCCCGATGACGATGCGTGATGCGCGAGGGTGCTTCAGCAGGGGACGGCGTGGCCGGACTCGGATGAAACCACCTCTTGCGTCTCCCCGTACGGGCGATCGACTCACACACAGGACCCGTTCCACGATGCGTACTCTGGTGTTCGCCGCGCTCGCCTGCGCCATCGCTGTCCCCGTGGTCGCCCACGGGCAGGACTCCGCGCGGGCACCCGTCAGCGGCGTTCCGCTCACCCTGGACGAAGCAACCACGCTCGCCCGGCGGAACAACCCGACGTTTCTGTCCATCGCCAACAACCGCCGTACGGCCGATGCGGCCGTTCGCAGCGCGCGCGGCGCGTTCCTCCCGTCGGCCGACGCCTCGTTCGGAAGCCGCTATCAGCAGGGCGGTACGCAGGTCTTCAACGGCCTGAACTTCAGCAACAGTTCGGCGACGTTGCAGTCGAGCTACTCGCTGAATCTCAACTATCGCATCAACAGTGCGACCTTCGTGCAGCCGCGCGCCGCCAGCGCGAACCGCGACGCGGTCGACGCCGACATCGCCGGCAACGCGGAGCAGCTTCGCGCCGCGGTCACCCAACAGTACCTCACGGTGCTCCAGGCACAGGCGCGCTCCGCGTTGCAGGACACCCTGGTCAACACCGCACGCACGCAGCTCGACCTCGCGAAAGCCAAGGTGGCCGTCGGGTCCGGGACCGTCCTGGACGTACGCCGCGCCGAGGTCGGCTTTGGGCAGGCGCAGGTCGCCCTTCTCACCGCGCGCAACAACGTGGAGGTGGAGAAGCTGCGTCTGTTCCAGCAGATGGGTGTGCCGCAGGCGCCCGACGCCGTGCTCACGACGGAATTCCGGATCGATCCGCCCACCTTCGAGCTCGCGCAACTGCTCGACCTCGCACGGCGTCAGAATCCAGCGATCGTTGCGCTTCGCTCGCGCGAAAGAGCCGCGGAGCTGAATACGAGGGTCGCGAGGGCCGAGTACACGCCGACGCTCGCGCTGAGCACCGGCTGGGGCGGCAACTCGTACCAGTACACCGACGGCAACTATCTCGTGAATCAGGCGAGAAACGGGACGCTGTCGCAGCAGGCGGGCTGTTTCCAGCAGGACTCGATCCGCGTACGCGTCGGACTCCCGAGCGCCGGCTGCACGGGCTCCGCCTATCAGTTCACCGATGCGCAGGCCGCCGCGATCCGCTCGCAGAACAATCAGTTTCCCTTCCGGTTCGAGCGGTCACCGCTCGCGTTCACCGCACAGCTCTCCGTTCCGATCTTCAACAACTTCAATCGTGAAGAGCGGGTGCAGCGGTCGGAGGTGGAGCGCGACGACGCGATGTACAGCGTGCGAGCCAAGGACCTGGCGCTCACGGCGGATGTGACGCAGGCGTACCTCACGCTCACCACGGGTGCCCAGACCGTCGCACTCCAGGAGCAGAACGCCACGAAAGCGAAGGAGGAGCTGGCGTACGCCGAAGAGCGGTACAAGGTCGGCCTCGCCACGTTCCTCGACGTCACGACGTCGCGCGGCACCTATGAGCAGGCGCTCATCGACCGGGTGAATGCCGTGTACGACTATCACAAGGCCTTCGCCGCGCTCGAGAATGCGGTCGGGCGTCCCCTCCGTTAATCACTCTTCCGAGAGACAGTCGATATGAGCAAGCGTGTGAAGTTCTCAGTCCTCGGCGGGGTCATACTTGTCCTTGCCGCCGTTGGCGGGCTGACCGCCGCGAAGCGCGGGAAGAAGGCGGTCGAAGTCCGCATGGAGGCTGTGCAGGGCCGCGACCTCGTCGCGTCCGTGACCGCGAGCGGACAGGTTCGCCCGCAGAGCAAGGTGGATCTCAGCTCCGACATCACCGGCAAGATCGTCCGGCTCGAGGTGAAGGAGGGCCAGATGGTGACGCGAGGACAGTTCCTCCTCCAGATCGACGCGCAGCAGGCCGAAGCGGCCGTGCAGCGGATGGAGGCGTCCCTCGCGTCGGCACGCGCCGGCATGACCCAGGCGCAGGCCAACATGCTGCAGGCGCAGAACAGTTACAATCGCACGGCGCAGATCAAGAAGACCAATCCGACCCTCATCTCCGATGAGCAGATGGAGCAGTTGCGCACGACCGTGGACGTGAACCGCGCGCTGTACGAGTCCTCGCGCCATTCGGTCGATCAGTCCAATGCATCACTTCGCGACGCGCGAAGCTCGCTGGGCAAGACGACCATCTACGCGCCCATGTCGGGCCGTATCACGCGCCTGAACGTGGAGAACGGCGAAACGGCCATCATGGGGACGCTGAACAAGGACGCCGCTACCCTGCTCACCATCGCCGACATGAGTGTGCTCGAGACCAAGGTCAAGGTCGATGAGACCGACGTCGCGCGCATCTCGCTCGGCGACTCCGCCGTGATCCAGATCGACGCCTTCCCCGATACGACCTTCGTCGGCCGCGTCACCAAGATCTCGAACAGCGCGGTCAAGGGCGTCGCGACGCAGCAGGCCGCTGACCAGGCAGTCGACTACGAGGTGACGATCCAGCTTGTGAACACCCCCAGCGAGACGCGACCCGATTTCTCGGCCACCGCCAAGATCATCACGGACACGCGGAAGAATACGCTCTCGATTCCGATCATCGCGCTGACCGTGCGCGAGAACGAGGCGCTCGCGAAGGGCGATACGGCGGTGGGCCTCGGCAAGGCGAGGCCGAAGAAGGAGGTCGGCAAGAAGGACGTCGAGGGCGTGTTCGTCGTCGGCACGGACAACAAGGTGACCTTCCGGCCGGTGCGGGTGGGCATCGCCGGTGAGAAGCATTTCGAAGTGCTGAGCGGACTCAAGGCCGGCGACAAGATCGTCGCGGGCACCTACCAGGCCATCCGCGAGTTGAAGGATGGTGCCGTGGTACGCGAGACGAAGGCGGACGCCAAGAAAGAGCAGAAGAAGTCGTGAGCCAGGATACGATCGAGGCACCGCTCGGCGCGACGGCGGAACGCCAGGCGGTACTCGCGACGTCGGGCGAGGCACCCGGCAAGGACTGGGTCATCGTCACGCGCGGCATCAAGCGCGAGTACGACATGGGCGGCGAGATCGTGCGCGCGCTCCGTGGCGTCGATCTCGCCATCCAGCGCAACGAGTACGTCGCCATCATGGGACCCTCCGGGTCGGGCAAGTCCACGCTGATGAATGTCATCGGCTGCCTGGACACGCCCAACGAGGGCGAGTACTGGCTCAACGGCGCGCGCGTCTCGTCGATGTCGGACGACGAGCTGGCGCGCGTGCGCAACAAGGAGATCGGTTTCGTGTTCCAGACCTTCAATCTCCTGCCTCGCGCCACCGCGCTGCACAACGTGGAGCTGCCGCTCGTGTATGCCGGCGTCGGATCGGTGGAACGAAAGCGCCGCGCCAGGGAGGCGCTGTCACGCGTGCAGCTCGATGGTCGCATGGATCATCGGCCGAACGAACTGTCGGGCGGCCAGCGGCAACGCGTCGCGATCGCGCGCGCCTTGGTGAACAATCCCTCCATCCTCCTCGCCGACGAGCCGACTGGCAACCTCGACTCCACGACGTCCGAGGAGATCATGCGCGTGTTCGAGGAGCTCTCGACGCAGGGTCAGACGGTGGTGATGGTCACGCACGAGCCGGACATCGCCGCGCACGCGCGCCGCGTCGTGGTGCTGCGCGACGGCGTCGTGGCGAGCGACGAGAACCGCGCCGCCTTCGTCGCCCGCACGCCCGGGCTCGGCGCCGGCCACTAGCACGCGCGGCGGCACGCGGGGGCGGGAGCGGCGACGCTTCCCGCCCCCGCTACGTGCGCGCTATGTTCCGCCCCCATGACCCGCGTCGACATCCTCGCCGTCGCCGCGCACCGTGACGACGTCGAGCTCACGTGCGGCGGCACGCTCATCAAGGCCGCCGGCCTCGGACGGCGCACCGCCGTGCTCGACCTCACGGCCGGCGAGACCGGCACGCGCGGGTCGGCCGAGCTCCGCGCGGCGGAGGCGTCGCGCGCGAGCGAGGTCCTGG
>JBDSSY010000315.1:0-4625 GCA_039928585.1 Gemmatimonadaceae bacterium
CGCCTGTTCGGTGCCATCGTGCAGCTTCACGGCCGAGCGAAGTTCCTGTCCTACTCGAACGACATGTAGCCGTCGCTCACGCGAGCCGCTCGACGAACCGTTCGACGAGCGCCTCGAACCGGGACGCGACGCGGGTGGTGGTTTCGAGCACTTCCGTGTGCGAGAGCGGATGCGGTGAGATGCCCGACGCGAGATTGGTAATGCAGCTGATGCCGGCGACGCGCATCGCCAGCGCGCGCGCGACGATTACTTCCGGCACGGTGGACATGCCGACGGCGTCGGCGCCGAGTGCAGCCAGCATGCGCACCTCGGAAGGCGTCTCGTACGTCGGTCCAAGTAAACCGCCGTACACTCCCTCCTGCAGGGGAATCCCCAGCGCCAGCGCATGCGCACCCAGTTGTCTCGCGTACACGTTATCGTAGGGCTCACTCATGTCGGGGAATCGCTCGTCGCCCGGTTCCAGCGCTCCCACGAGCGGATTGCGGCCTGTGAGGTTCAGCTGATCCCGGATGAGCATCAGGTCGCCCGCCCGGAACGTGCGCCGTATGCCTCCGGCGGCGTTCGACACGAAGAGGCTGCGCGCGCCCAGTGCGTGGAGCACACGTACGCCGAAGCCCGCGAGCGCTGCGTCGTGTCCCTCGTACATGTGGAACCGACCCGCGAGAGCGATGACCTGGCGACCCGCCAGTATGCCAGCGATCAGCTGACCCGCGTGACCCACGACGGTCACCGTCGGAAAGCCGGGGACGTCTCCGAACGGCATGCTGACGGCGCCCGCAATGCGTCGCGCCAGACCCCCAAGGCCCGATCCGAGCACGATACCGGCGACCGGGGGCTCCGTACCGATGCGTTGGCGAATCGCAGCAGCCGCGACGCGCGCTGCAGCGCCGCCCCAAGGTGACGGCGCGCTCACGCTACCGCCGCGCGGAGCGCCGCGATCTCCAACTGTGCACTGGCGACCAGCTGGAGCCGCTCGGCGTGGGGCAGGAAGCAGCTTTCGAATCCGTTCAGCGCGACGCGCGCCAACTCGTCGAAGCTGAAGTCGAGCGACTGCGCGGCATGCACGTATTCATCCGTGAGCGTCACGCCGCTCATGAGGCGATTGTCCGTGTTCAGCACGACATTGAGCCCGCGATCGAAGTACTCACGAAACGGATGCAGTGCATACGACCGGGCGACGCGGGTCTGGACGTTGCTCGTGAGGCAGATCTCGAGCGCGATCCGGTGATCGTTGCAGTAGTCGGTGAGCGATGCGTCCTCGATGAGCCGGGTGGCATGTCCGAGCCGGTCGGCACCACAGACGTGCACCGCCTGCCGTACGGAGTCCGGCCCGTCACCCTCGCCGGCGTGACAGGTGCACGCGAGGTCGTGGTTGCGCGCGTACGCGAAGGCCTGCGCGTGCGCGCGAGCGGGATGTCCCAGCTCCCCTCCTGCGAGATCGAACCCCACGACGCCCTTGTGTCGGTACGCCACGGCGAGCTCCGCGAGCTCCTGTGACACCCCGGGCGACATGCTCCGGATCGCGGTGATGATGACGCGACCGATCACGCCGTGCTCGCGCTCGGCGCGCGCCAGCCCTCGCAGCGGCGCCTCCACCGCCTGCTCCAGCGACAGCCCTTCACGAACGTTCAGCACGGGCGCGTATCGCACTTCGAGATAGCGCACGCCATCGCGAGCGGCATCTTCCGCGAGCTCGAACGACACGCGCTCGAGCGATGCCTCCGACTGCATGACGGACAGCGTCACCGCGAACCGTTCGAGGTATTCCTCGAGATTGCGCGCGTCGCTGACCGTCATGTACTCTCTCAAGGCGTCGGCATCGGATGCCGGCATGGTGGCGCCTTTCTCACGCGCCAGCTCCAGCATCGTTTCCGGCCTGAGCGATCCGTCGAGGTGGCAATGCAGCTCGGCCTTGGGCAGTCGCCGCAGCGTCTCCCTCAGGCACTCGGCGTCCGTCATCGAGCCTCAGTGGTGAAGACGAACCGTGCGTCGGTGGGCGCGTGCACGGGCTGTGGTCGAGTGCGCAGGTAGGTCACGAACGCGTCGAGGTCCACCACCGGCAGGACCTCGGTGCGTCGCGCTGCCGAGGACAGGCCGAGACCGTCACCGCCAGTGGCGAGAAAATCGTTGAGAACCAGTGTGTACTCACCGTTGGCTCGAAGGTCGATGCCATTGGCGAGGCGGATACGGCGAACTCGCCCGCCCGCCGCCGCGGTGGAATCGTAGCTGACGACGATGCCGCTGACGTGCACATTCAGTCGCCGCGCGACGAGGCGCTCGATGTACGTCCGCAGCGCGGCGCCGGACACCGTCAGCCGGTACAGCGTGTTCGCGAACGGCTGCACCTCGAACAGCGCGCCGTACGTCGCGACGCCTCGTCGAAGCGTGGAACGTATACCGCCGTTGTTCATGACGGCCACGTCACCGCGTCCCGCCGCGCGCATGGCATCGGCGATGAGATTGCCGAGCGCGTACTGGTCACCGTCGCGTACGAGGTCGTCCGCGATCGTCGCGACGCGACGGTCGACAAGGGGGGCAACCCTGGCGACGGCGCGCCGCACGAGCGCGGCGATGGCGGGATCAGCCGCCATGGTTTCGGGCAGAACGTCTCGCACGCGGGGCCGGCTGCCGTCGGGACCCAGGTCGACGACGCCGAACGCCGTGCCGCTGGACCTCGACTGGACGATGGGGATGCCATTGACCACCGTGCTGACGAGTGAATGCGTATGCCCGCTGACGATGGCGTCGACCGGCTCGCGGAGCCGATTGGCGAATTCGACGATTTCACCACGGCAGTTCGTCACGCCATCGCGATCGCAGAAGGCGCCCTCATGGGCGACGACGACGACGTAATCGGCCCCGCGCGCACGCAGTCGGCGCGCGAGGCTGTCGACGACCGGCACCGGATCGATGAAGCGGAGGTCGGCGACGTTCGATGCCCGCGTCGTCGTGGGCGTCAGCCGCGTCGCGACCCCGACGACGCCGATCTTGAGCGCGCCACGCGTGATCAGCGTGTCGTCCCGGATCCATGGAACGTCACGACCATCGGCATAGCGGACGTTGGCCGCGAGCAGCGCGTACTTCGCCTCGCGCATGCGTGCTCGCAGGGTGTCCTGTCCCCAATCGAACTCGTGATTGCCGACCGCGGCCGCCGCGTATCCCATGGCATTGAACAGCTCCACGACGGGACGGCCGAACGCGAGATTCGACGCCGGCGTCCCCTGGAACTGGTCTCCGCCGTCGAGCAGCAGCGTCTCGCACGCGGGCGATTCACAGTCCGCCCGCTCGCGCGCGATGGCGGCGGCCAGATGGGCCGCGCCGCCACGCAATCGGCCGGTGGCATCCGCTCGCGGTTCGAGCGCGCCGTGAAAATCGTTCGTCGCGATGACGCGCAGGCGCGGTACCGGCCGTGTCGCTCGCACGCTCGACTCCGTGGTCGACATCGCGACACCGGGTGCGGCGGCTGAGGAGACCTGACTCGTGCGCATGCCCTGCTGCTCAACGCGCCGAAGCTGTCGATACAGGTCTCCCACCGCGCTCGCGGGCTCGATTCGCCAGTTCCGCGTGAAGTAGTTCCATGGGTTGATCGTCCCCCGCCGACGCACTTCATCCAGCAGGAGCTGCCGAATGTCTTCCTGCTTGTCGTACACGACGGGCGCGCCCGCGAGCATGGAGTACCCGCCGCCTCCCGTCTGGCGGTAACTATTGAGCGCGAGCGTGAAGCTGTCGGTGGGCGCGACGGCGCGTCCCTTGAAGTCGAGCCGGGTGACGCGCCGCCCGATCGGACGCGACACGTCCAGCGTGTAATCCGCGCCGGCGAGAATGTCGAAGTTGTAGCCCGGGACGTCGGGGTCCACGCCGACACTGCCGTCGGGTGCGAGTCGGTAGTAGCGCGCGCTGTACTCGAGGTATGCCTTGAGCTGGCCTCCGCTGATGCGCACGGCGCGCAGCGTGTTGTCGTAGGGATACAGGGCCTGCATGCGTGCCGCGGTGATGGTGCCCGAGTCAAGGGACGCATCGAGCGAGAACGCGGCCGTGGACGCGAGATCGGCGCCGGCCGCCTTCCGCTGCGTCTCGAGAATGAAGTCGATGAGTGGCGTATCGACGACGCGGGACGAATCGGCGCGCCACGCGACGGGGGTGCGCCCGATCGGCGCGGTGACCCAGGCGATCGTGGCACGATGGGCCGCGTCCGTGGCGGCGAGCACGATGGGATCCTCGGCATGCCCGGCGGCCTGCACGACCGTCGAGCGCTTGCTCGCCACGCGCCAACCAGTCGCGCCGCGCACCAGTGCGAGATGTGCGATGGCGACGCTGCCCGCCCAGTTCCGCGGCTGCATGAGCAGCACGCCGTTGATCATCGTGTCGGCCACCTCACGGTGCGAGTGCCCGTACAGAATCAGGTCGACTCCCGGTACCTCGTGCGCAACCCGTGCGGTGACGTTCTCGCTCGGCACGGCCGTTGAGACGGTGTCGTAGCTGGACGGTCCGTCGAGACCAGAGTGGATGGTCACGAGCACGATCGTCGCCCCGGCGGCACGCACATCGGCAACGGCCGCCTTCACCTCTGGAATGACGTCCTTCACCACGATACGGCCGCTCAGGTTGTCCCGATCCCAGACCAT
>JBDSSY010000316.1:0-2783 GCA_039928585.1 Gemmatimonadaceae bacterium
TCGTCGAGCCGCCAGCGGATGACCGCGACGTGGCGCTCGTATCGGTGAACGGTGCAGCGGACACGATTACCTCTTCAGGTATGGGTTCACACTCTTTGACCGTCGTCCCACTGAAAACTCATCGGTCTCGTCGCAATTTTCGGGACGATGCCGCAAAAAGGGAGCCTTTTTCGCAGTGCCGAGCCCGCGACCTACGCGGCGAGCCGCATCGGCAACCCGAAGCGCGGGAACAGCGTCTCGACATCGAGATACGACGTCATGCCCGTGATCCGGTCGTCCCGGATCTCGAGCATCAGAAGCGCCCACGGCGTCGCGCCGCCGTCGCGATACTGCGCGAAGGCGGGCGTACCACCACACGCCTCCACGGGCACGAGCTTCGAGCCTTTGCAGCCGATGCCGAAGCTCGTGAGCCACGTCGCGATGGACTCGTGTCCCTGTAGCCACAGCTCATACGGCGGCATCGAGAGCGTCGCCTCCTCGTGTAGCAGCGCGGTCAGCGCGCTCACGTCGTATCGCTCGAATGCCTCGACGTATCGCGCAACGAGCCTGGTCTGCTCATGTGACAACGCGCGCGGGACGACGGCTGGATTGCGCGTGTCGAGTGTCGCGCGCGCCCGCTGCAGCGCACTGTTCACCGCGGCGACGCTCATCTCGAGCGACTCGGCAGTCTCCGCCGCGCTGAAGCTGAGCACCTGAGTCAACAGCAGCACGGCGCGCTGGCGCGGCGGTAGATATTGCAGCGCGGCGACGAAGGCGAGCTGGATGCTCTCGCGCAACAACGCGCGCTCCTCGGGATTCGAGTCCGCCGCCGCGGGCAGCGCCATCGCGTCGGGGATGGGCTCCACCCACTGCTCGCGCGATCGCTGCGGTAACGACATCTCCGGATGCACGACACCCGGAGTGTCACTGAGCTCCAACGGGCGAAGTCGCTGGCGGTCCGTAGCCGCCAACGCATCGAGGCAGACGTTCGTGGCGATGCGATACAGCCACGTCTTCACCGACGACTCCTCCCTGAATCGCTCTCTCCCTTTCCACGCCCGGAGCATTGCCTCCTGCACGGCATCCTCTGCATCCACCACGGAGCCGAGCATGCGATAGCAGTGACCGGTGAGAGCCGGACGATACTGCTCGAGGAGAGTGTCGGCGGACATGATCACGCGGCGGATGAACGGAGCGCACGTGCCCAGGCCGCGAGCACCATGCCTGCTGCAAGGAGGCCCAGGACAAGGAATGGCACGAGTAACCGAGGTGGGATGAGGCCTCGCGTCCACAGGAACGCGCCCAGAGCAGCCGCGGTCCCGAGCGCGTATCCCGTCCGCTCGAGGTGGCTCCAGTGCGCCGGCACACCGGCTGGCATTCGCTCGGTAGCTGCGGTGCCAGCGGGAGCCCATGCCACCGCCTTGAGTCGGTCGTAATCCCAAAAGAGCAGGTACGCGTCGGCGAGCAGCATCATCCCCACCAGCAGCGGAGTGCCGGTAAAGTGCAGCGCAATCGTGATGACGAGGATGTTGAGGATGATGGGGAAGAACAGCACGGCGCCAAGAGTCGTCAGGCGGGGAACCAGGAGACAGACACCGGCAAGGAGTTGCGCCCACCCGATGAAGCGCCAATAGGCGCCCGTCTGGTACATGGCTTCGAAGAAGGCGCCGATTGGATCGATGAGGTCGACGGCGGTGGTGAAGCGGTGCCCCTGGATCTTGACAAGAGCCGGGGGAATGAATCCGACGGCCAGGAGAATTCGGCTCACCACGGCAAGTCGCTGCAGGGCCGGATGCACGCGCGCCCTGGAGTGGAGCTGGTCGAGAAACGCTTCCATTACAAGCGTGGGATAAGGGTGCAGGGGTCCGACGAAGCTGGAGAGACTGGCCTCCGCCAACACTGGCGCGGGCGCCCGCCAGAGGCAAGAATTCCGTTTCTCCGAACGCTGTCACGCGGCGGCGCCCCACCGAGGCAGAACCGCGTGCTCCTTCGGAGCCTGCGGCCACTGAAACTTTTCATCAGAATCGCCATGCGCCGACTGCTCACGGTTTTCGCACTCATCGTCACCGCCGTTCCGCTCGCCGCGCAATCCGACCGCGCCGTGCTGACCCGACGCCTCGACTCGCTCTCGCGCGCATGGCTCGCCATCGGACCATCGGCGGGCGTCAGCTACGCGGTCGTCCGCGGCAGCGACACGCTCCTCCTCGGCGCACTCGGCCAGCGAGACTACGAGGGCGCGTTGCCGGCGACGAATGCGACCGTCTACCGCACCGGCTCCATCACCAAGCAGTTCACGGCCGCCGCGATCATGCAACTCGTCGAGCAGGGCAGGATGTCGCTCGACGATCCGATGACGAGATATCTGCCGCACTATCCGCAGTGGCGCACCGTCACCATGCGACAGCTGCTCAATCATACGTCAGGCATTCATTCGTATACCGCCAACCCCGCCTGGGCGACGACGTGGGGGAGCGACCTCACTCCCGCGCAGCTCGTGGCGTTCGTCGAGAAGGACACGCTCGACTTCGCACCCGGCACGCAGTTTCGATACAACAACACCGGGTACGTGCTGCTGGGGATGATCCTCGACAAGGTTACCGGGACGCCGTATCCCACCCTCATGCGCGAGCGCTTCTTTACCCCGCTCGGGATGCGCTCGGCGACATACTGTCCGTCCACTCCGACCAAGACGGACGACGCGAAGGGATACGATCGGGGCGCCACGGCGATCACGTCGGCGAAGTACATGAGCATGACGCACCCGTACTCGGCGGGCGCGCTCTGCATGAGCGTCGTGGACTTCC
>JBDSSY010000317.1:0-6050 GCA_039928585.1 Gemmatimonadaceae bacterium
TGAAGGCGCATCTCTCGCGCGCGGGTGGACGCTGCGAGCACGACGGCGCGCTCCTCATCTACGATCCGTGGGACGCGCGTCACCGCTGCCCGATGTGCGGGCGCGAGTACGCCGGCGAGGAACACGAGCGGTTCAGGCTCTACTGGCACCAGCTCTGGCTCGCTGAGCGCGTACTGCACGCCGCGCTGCTCGGCGTGCTATTGGACGACCGGCACGCCCGTGCGCTCGCCGCCACACTGCTCGACGCATACGCCGAGCAGTATCTCCGCTACCCGAATCGCGACAACGTCCTCGGCCCCTCGCGTCCGTTCTTCAGTACCTATCTGGAATCGATCTGGCTCTTGCAGCTAGTTCTCGCGCTGGATCTTCTCGAGGTGGGCGCGCCGGCGGGCGAGACCGGCGAGCTCGGAGCACGGGTGCGTGACCGGCTCGTCGCGCCGAGCGCGGCACTGATAGCGTCGTATGACGAGTGCATGTCCAACCGGCAGGTCTGGAACAACGCGGCGCTCGCGGCGGCTGGTATCCTGCTCAAAGACGACACACTCGTGGAACGCGCGCTCAAGGGCAGGTCGGGACTGCACGAGCACCTCGAGCACGCTCTGCTTCGTGACGGGAGCTGGTACGAAGGAGAGAATTACCATCTCTTCGCGCATCGCGGTCTCTGGTACTGCGTGCAGATTGCGGAGCGACACGGATACGCCTTGCCGCCGGATCTCGAGCGACGATTCCGCGAGGGATTCGCGGCGCCTTTTCGCACGCTGCTCCCTGATCTGACGTATCCGTCACGACGAGATTCGCAGTACGCAGTAAGCATCCGGCAGCCGCGCTTCGCCGAATCGTGCGAGCTCGGCATCGCGCGGGATGACGACGAGCGGCTGATCGGGATGCTGGCGCGTCTGTACGATCCCGACATTCCGCGCGGTGACACCGGACGCGCGTGCAGCACGGCCGATGCGGAGCGCAATCTCCCTGCAACCGGGCTCACGCGCGCCGACCTGTCGTGGCGCTCGCTTCTGTTCGCGCGCGAGCACCTTCCGCGACTCGTCCCGTCGGCATTGGAATCCGACCTGCTGCCCGCGCAGGGGATCGGCGTGCTTCGCCGCGACCGCGGCACGCTCTACGTCGCGCTCGACTACGGCCATTCAGGCGGCGGGCACGGGCATCCCGACCGGCTGAATCTTCTGCTCGCCGACGGAGATGTGCGATGGTTCGACGATCCGGGCACGGGCTCGTACGTGGACGCATCGCTACACTGGTATCGCAGCACGCTCGCGCACACCGCGCCTCTGGTCGACGGTCGGTCGCAGCCCGCCGTCGACGGCCAGCTAATCGCATTTGATGATTGCGGCGAAGCCGCATGGATCAGCGCTACGGCGGAACTCGCAACGGGGCTGCGCGTGCGGCGGTCGGTCGTGCTGCTGGAGAATTATCTCGTGGACCTGCTGGAGTGGGACGCAGAGGGAGACACGGTGCACGAGGTTGCGCTTCCGTGGCACGGCGTGGACCTGGTAAACGAGTTTGACGAGCCGCTCGCGCGCACACCGCATCCGATCACGAGAGGCGAGACGTGCGAGGACGGATTCGGGTTTCTCAGCGACACCGCGCTCGTGCATGCGGCGGACGGCGTGCAGCGCGTACGCGGTCACTTCGGGGGCCACGAGCTGCGCGGCTGGCTGCTCGCGCATCCGGAGAGCACCTGGTGGAGCGCGCGCGCCCCCGACGTGCCGACCAGGTCGGGTCTCGTTCCGCTGCTGCTCGTGCGACGCAGTGCGCAAAGCGGCCGATACCTCTGTGTGTGGACCTGGCGCGATGCGATAGCATCAGTGGAGTCGGATGGGACGAGCGTACGTGTCGGGCTATGTGACGGTGCGTCCGATCAGCATTCGTGGGATTTGGCCGGATGGTGCATCGAGCACGAGCCGGTGCACGGTAACCCGAAGCGTCGAGACCGCGTGGTGCTTGGTGGAATGCGAGGGCCTGCCGAGGATACGCCCATCTCCCAATCACCGGCCGCGCAGGAGATACCATCCGAGTCGCACGCGCTTCCCGCGACGTTCATTCTCCACGAGCCGAATTATCGGCGCAGCGAGGATAGCTGGAGGGAGGCTGGTCGACCGACTGCGACGGTGATGGTCGCCACAACGCGGCTCGACACGCTGACCATCAATGTGGACGTGTCACACGTTCACCGTTGCTTCGTGGCGGTTGACGCCGAGAATCCGCTCGACAACGAGCCGGCGGCGATCAACGGGGCTGGCGTGCAGCTGTACGTCGTCGCTGGCGAGCGTAAGGGCGGATGGCTTCTCGTCCCTGATCCTTCGTCGCGCAACGTCGCTGTGCGTGTGATAGAAGGCTGGGAGAAGGGGCTCACAGTTAGCGCGCGGTGGCAGCCCACGGAGTCAGGTTATGCACTCGTCGCCGAAGTCGCCGTGCCAGCGGGCACAACTGAGGCGGCGCTCGACGTGATCGTCAACGAGACCTCGCCCGGACGCGAGCGCCGGCGCGGCCAGCTCGTCCTCTCCGGCGCGCGCGGAGAATTCGTCTATCTTCGTGGAGACCGCCACGATGTCGCGCGGCTGCTTCGGTTCACAATCGGCGCGGTATCTTGAATTTCGGTTCTTCAGGAAATTCCGGGAAGCTTTGCCGGAGAAGGTAATGCTACAGTTTGCGCGTCCGGAGTGTTCAGTTTTTCAGTCCGGCGTTTCGAGTAGCTTTTCCCTGACGACGTCTCCGGGCGGAAGGCTTTTGTATACGGGTGGAATGTTCTGGTGATGGTGATGCCCGACACCACGTTAGAATGCTGCCATGCAGGATTATCGACGCCTTCGCTTCTGGAGATGAGCGCGGATTACGTCGAAGAATTCTTGGAGACGATGATCGGGAAGAGGCGTGATGCGTCGTCACGGCAATGCTACTTGAAACGCCGCACTGGAAAACTGAAAACTCCGGACGCGAAAACTGAGTGGCCGATCAGAAGCTTTATGCGGCCGAATTCCCCATATTTCCCGACGAGCCCAGATTACCCATGCCTTGCTAATGTGACTTTGTTGGTCATATCATAAGACCATGAAGTCCGTAAAGGTCAGCGAGCTAAAGGCAAACCTCAGCCGTTATCTGCGAATGGCGGCGGAAGGCAATCGCATCCTCGTGACCGATCGCGACGATCCAATCGCGCAGATCGTTCCCCCCGACGTCGGTGAGATCGATTGGCAGGAGCGGCTGGCACGCGCAGGAAGTCTGCGCCTGGGTTCGCAACAGCTTCGCGATCTCAGGTTTTCCCGCATCCGCTCGCGAGCCAAGATACAGGAATCGCTGCGTGCCGTTCGCGAAGACTCCAGGTGAAGTACGCGGACGCCAGCGTTCTCCTCCGGCTTGTTTTCCGCGAGCGGGGCGCTGCAATCCCGCTTGGCGGCAACGATCGTGTCATCTCATCACGCATGGTCGAGGTTGAAATGTTTCGCGCAGTCGATCGCGAGCGCCTCCTCGGACGCTTGACCGATGTTCAAACCGCGATCAAACGCAGGGAAATGCGGGAGCTCCTTTCCGCGATCGATCTGGCCGCGATAGATGAGCCGGTACTCGAGCGCGCTGCGGCGTCCTTCTCTGTGAACGTGCGAGCGCTGGATGCGATTCACGTCGCCACCGCTGAGGTGCTTGCCGCATTTTCAGGTGAACAACTGGAGTTCTGGACGCACGACGAGCGTCAGTCAATTGCAGCGATGTCGCGGGGCCTCGAGGTGCGAGGAGTGTAATTAAGGCTCCGATCGCCCTCACGAAGGGGACAAGGCGCAGACTCCACGTGAACGCGGACGCCGGCATTAAGAAAAGTCGTTCTTCAGGAAATCCCGCGAAAGTTGGCCGGGAATCTAATGCCACAGTTTGCGCGTCCGGGGTTTTCAGTCGGGCGTTTCTAGTAGCATTGCCGTCACGACGTATTTGATTCGAGCGCCTATGTGTTGGTGGAATTGGAATTTGTGGATTAGGTCGAAGGATTCCTGGAGACGATGATCTGGAGGGGCGTGATGCGTCGTCACGGCAATGCTACTCGAAACGCCCGACTGAAAAAACTGAAAACTCCCGACGCGTAAACTGAGCGCAGATCCGGAGCTTTAGGCCGACCGAGTCCCGATATTTCCCGAAGAACCAGAAAAGTTCTTGACTGCTGGTTACGAGGGTGCGATTCACTATCGCAGATGGCGGAGTCTAAATCTTCCACGATCGTCCCACAGCAAAAGGTTCCCCAACACGACGAGCACGCTCGGAGCTGGCATGAGCGTGCGGACGCGGTGCTCCCGACGGGCGCGTCCACCGGAAGCAAGCGCGCGGCGGCGCTCTACGGCGAGGAGTGCTCCGACGCGCCGACACACTTCGCCACAGCGCGAGGCTGCCGCGTCACCGCCATGAACGGAGACTCGTTCGTCGACTGCACGATGGCGCTCGGCGCGGTGGCACTCGGTTATGCCGAGCCGCGCGTCACGAACGCCGTCATCGAAGCAGCATCGGAAGGGTCTGTCGCCGGGCTGTCGAGTTGGCGCGAGGTCGAGCTGGCCGAGCGGCTTTGCGCCATGATTCCGTGTGCCGAGCGGGCGCAGTTCCTCAAGAGCGGCGCCGAGGCGATTTCCGCCGCCGTGCGGCTGGCGCGGACGTACACGGGGCGCGATCGCGTGGTAGCATCGGGTTATTTCGGATGGCACGACTGGAGCAGCAACAGTGGAGGTGTGCCGGAGTCGGTGCGCAAAGATGTCATGCACGTGCCGTTCGGTGACGTGTCCGCGCTCGAGCGCGCGGCGCGCGACGCCGGCCGCTCGCTTGCCGCAATCGTTCTGGAGCCTGTAGTAGACCACGAACCTCCCAATGAGTGGCTCGTGCGTGCGCGCGCGCTGTGCGACGAGCTCGGCGCCGCGCTCGTGTTCGACGAGGTGAAGACGGGCTTTCGCCTGGCGCCAGGCGGGTATCAGCAGGTGTGCGGGGTGACGCCAGACCTTGCCGCTTTCGGGAAGGCGCTGGCCAACGGGTATCCACTCGCCGCAGTAGTCGGCAAGGCGCCGCTCATGGAGGCGGCGCGGCGCACGTGGATCTCGTCAACGCTGGCGAGCGAGGCTACTGCGCTGGCCGCGGCGCTCGCCGTGCTCGACTGGCACGACGAGACAGACGTCTGCGCGAAGCTTGCGGCGATCGGTCACGAGATACGTGCGGCAGTAGAGCGCGCGATCACGGCTACCGGCGCACGCGGTGTCCGGACCGACGGAGCCGACGCGATGTGGCTGTTGCACTGGGACGACGCAGCGCGCGAGAATCGCTTTGTGCGCGAGGCGCTCGCGGCTGGTGTGCTTTTCAAGCGCGGCGCGTACAACTTTGCGGCAATCGCGCACGATGAGGAGGCGCTCGCGGCGGTGGAACACGCGGCGAGCACCGCACTGACCGCGGTGCGCGGGGACACCGATTGAGCGACGAAGCTCCGCTCGCCGGCAGCGCGCCGCTCATTGATGCGCACGCGCACTTCTACCACTCCGCCTCGGGACGCGCCGACTGGGAGCGCGTGAACGCGGCGCGGTTGCGCGCCGGCGACAGGATCGGGATTACGTACCACGTTGCGAGCGTGCTCGGTTCGTACGGGCACACCTCGCCCACTTACTTTCCGTCACCGGCAGATGTATCGGTTGGAAACGACGCGATGGCGCGGTTCGCGGATGATCCGCGCATCCGGTGGTATGTGACACTGAACCCGAACTACACCGGTCACGCGCTCGCGGAGATCGAGCGGGGCGTCGAGCGCGGGGCAATCGGCGTGAAGCTGCTCGCGAGTCGTCGAGCCGATGACCCGCTGCTCGATCCAATTTGCGAGGCAGCGGCCGTGCACGGCCTTCCGATCCTGCACCACATCTGGCAGCATCGCACGCGGGAGTGGCCGAGCCAGGAGATTTCCGACGGGCGCGATCTCGCGCGGCTCGCCGAGCGGCATCCACGCGTCGCGTTCATTCTCGCGCACCTGGGCGGCGGCGGCGACTGGGCGCACACACCTCCCGCGATTCGCGATGTGCCCAATGTGT
>JBDSSY010000318.1:0-10507 GCA_039928585.1 Gemmatimonadaceae bacterium
GCAACCCGAACGAACCCCGCCAACATCACGGTCCGGTAACGGTTGCGCCAACCGTCGCCATGCAACGACGTCGGGCAGCCACGAATGCGGCTGCCCGACTGTGGTTAGAAATTCACCATGAAGTGCAGGAAGTAGCCCTTCGATTGCACCGGCGGCGCAGTCGAGAGTCCGTTGTCCGTGGCCAGCGACTCCTGATAGTCGAGCGCGAACTGCGCGCGCTGGTTCAGGTCGTAGAACGCGCCTTCGATGAGAGTGTGGTAGGAGTTCGACGTCGACGGCGGGACGGCGATACCGGTGGTGCTCGTGGAGGGCGACACCCGGTCGTAACGCGCCACGATCCCGAACGGCGACTTGCCGGTGCCGTTGGTGAAGGCGAACGGACGGACCTGGGTCAGCCCGGACAACACCCGGCCCGTCGTCGTCGTGCCGACGCGTGCGGAGGCAGCGGTGTTGGCGCCGGCGTCACCGCCGTCGCGGCGCATTGCGAACTCACCGCCGAGCACGAGGCGCGGATCCCTGATACCGATGAAGACACCCGCTCGGCTGCGTTCGAGCGCCGCGCCCACCGGTCCGACCTGTCCCACCCCACCGTTCACGAAGGTGCTCGCGGTGGCGCCCTTGTAGCCCCATCCGGTGAGCGTGAAGCTCTGTAGCAGCGGCATGTCCGTCCTGTTGGCGAGCGGTGTCAGCGACAGCCGGATCGCATAGTCCTTGAACCGGTCGCGTTCGCGCGAAGCGAACCCGGGTCCGTTCATGATCGTGGCGTACATCTCGCCCATCCTGTTCGGAAGCGCGGCGCCGGCCGCGAGGCCCACGTCGGCCGAGGAGAAGAAGCCGGCCCGCTCGACGGCGGTCTGGCTGAGGTAACGTGGCCAGAACGATTCGACGTGCTCGATGACAACATTCTGCAGGATGCCCAGTCGGGCAAACATGGTCGCCCCGTTCGAGAACTTCGGCGCGTCGTACTGCAGGAAGGCGTACTTTGCGCGGATGGTGAAGGCGTTCTGGGTATTGGTCTCGGACGTCTGATACACGTCGGTGGTGACGCGAATGCTCAGATGGTCGCCGGCGGGGGCGCGAAAGTTCACGTACACGCGGTCGATGATGAAGCCGTTGTTGTTCTGGTTCGGCAGTTGCGCCGGCGTGGTGCGCATCTGGTAGTTGTAGCTGCCAAAGATCAGGCCGGACACGCTGAGCGGCGGCACGGCAGCAGCCGGCTGCGCGGGGGCAGTCTGCGCGGCGAGTGGAGTGGACGCGATGAGCGCGACGAACGTGGCGAGCGGGAACCGCAGGGTGGGCATGCGGGGCATGGGGTTGTCGAGGCTTGGGAAAACGACGCGCGCGCGGAGATCCTGCCGCGGCGCCGAAAACGACTTGGCGGTCATTTAACGAATGCCGCCTGACCCGTGATCGACACCGTCGTGACCGTACCGTTACATGAGCGGGAACAATTGGCCACCCCGGTGCATGAGGTTTCGCTTCGATGAAGCGCCCTTCCCCCGACGCGACCGCGACACCCCGCACATCAGTGGCCGCTGCCTCCTCGCCTGCCCCTCCGCCTCCGACGGCGACCAGCATTTCCATCCTCTCGTCCCCCGAGCCGGCCCGGCATCTCCCGTCGATCCAGGGTTCGGTGGTCGCCGACCGGATCTATCGCACGGCCATCCTCTTCTTCGCGCTGTGCGTACCGGTACTGCTGCTGCTCATCTTCGTCGAGGTGGGTGTGGCGGGTTGGCCGGCGCTCCGGCAGTTCGGCTTCAGCTTCCTGACGTCAAGCACCTGGGATCCCGTCAAGGGAGATTTCGGGGCGGCGCCCGCCATCCTCGGCACACTCCTCACGTCGATCATCGCGCTCGTGATCGCGACGCCACTTGCCCTGGGCGGCGCGATCTTCCTTTCGGAGTTCTCTCCGAACTGGTTGCGGCAACCGGTCTCGTTCCTGATCGATCTGCTCGCCGCCGTTCCGAGCGTCGTGTTCGGTCTCTGGGGCGTGTTCTTTCTCGTGCCGCTGTTGCGCACCGGGCTCATGCCGTTCCTGCGGGATACGCTGCATCTGGGTGCAACGCCATTCTTCAGCGGCCCGGCCTACGGACCGAGTGTGCTGGCGGCCGGCTTGATCCTCGCCATCATGGTGCTGCCGTACATCGCCGCGGTGTCACGCGAGGTGCTCATGGCCGTTCCACGTTCGCAACGCGAGGCGGCCCTCGCGCTCGGCGCAACCCGGTGGGAGGCGATCACCGGCGCTGTCCTGCCATACGCGCGAACTGGCATCTTCGGCGGCATCATCCTCGGGCTGGGCCGAGCGCTCGGCGAGACGATGGCGGTGACGATGGTGATCGGCAATCGACACGAGCTAGCGGCTTCGCTGTTCGCGCCGGGTTACACCATGGCCTCGCTGATCGCGAACGAATTCTCCGAGGCTACCACCGACATCCATCTCTCGGCATTGATGGCCGTCGGATTCGTGCTGTTCCTCATCACGCTGGTCGTGAACGGCATCGCGAGACTGCTGGTGCGACGCGTCGGCGAGGTGCGCGCATGAGCGCTGGTGCTGCCGGCCGAGATCGGGCGGAGAATCGGCCGCGCGCGAGCGGACTCGCCCGCCGCAGAGGGGTGAGCGTGGTGATGGTGACGCTCACTTGCATCGCGGCGGCCATCGCCGTCGTTCCGTTGCTCGTCATTCTTGGCTACCTGCTCAAGCAGGGTGCCGGCGCGCTCTCGCTCGACTTCTTCACGAGCATGCCGAAGCCGGTGGGCGAGGAGGGGGGCGGCATGGCGAACGCAATCGTCGGCACGCTCATGCTGCTGGGCATCGCATCGATGGTCGGACTGCCCGTCGGCATCGGCGCGGGCCTGTACCTGGCCGAGCGACGGGGAACGCGACTCGCCAACCTCGTGCGCTTTCTCGCCGACGTGCTGAACGGACTGCCATCGATCGTGATGGGCATCTTCGCCTGGCAGTTCCTCGTGCGGCCGTTCGGCCACTTCTCGGCACTTGCTGGAGGGGCGGCCATCGGGGCGATGATGATTCCGCTCGTCACTCGGACGACGGAGGAGATGGTCCGCACGGTGCCGCAATCGCTACGCGAAGCGGCGCTCGCCCTCGGGTACCCGCGATGGCGCACGTCGCTGCAGATCGTCCTGCGCACCGCGCTCGGCGGTATCGTCACGGGTGTGCTCGTGGCCGTGGCTCGCGTCGCGGGAGAGACGGCCCCACTGTTGTTCACCGCGTTCGGTAATTCGTTCTGGTCCACGAACCTGGGGCAGCCCATCGCGGCGCTACCGCTCCAGATCTTCACGTACGCGATCAGCCCGTACGACGACTGGCACGAGCAGGCATGGGCGGGCGCGCTGGTGTTGATCGCGCTCGTGCTGGTGATCAGTCTCGTCGCACGCGTCGTCACGCGCGCGCGACATGGCGGCGGGCATGACTGAGCTGGTGTCGCTCCGCGAGACCGAGCCCGTGACGGCCGGCGCGCGCGGCGCACCCTGCGCCATGCGTGCCGTCGGGCTCAACGCGTACTTCGGCGCGACGCACGCGGTGAGCGATGTCTCGCTGGACGTCCCGGCGAACGAGGTGACGGCCATCATCGGACCGTCCGGGTGTGGCAAGTCGACGCTGTTGCGCACCTTCAACCGGATGCACGAGACGGTGCCCACCGCGCGCATCACGGGCCAGGTGTTCTTCCACGGTCAGGATATCTACGGCGACGACGTGAACCCGATCACGCTACGCCGCTACGTGGGCATGGTGTTCCAGCGGCCGACGCCCTTCCCCACCATGTCGATCAGGGACAACGTCGCGGCAGGGCTCCGGGTGCAGTCCGGCGACAAGCTCGATCGCCGGCAGGTGGATGAGATCGTCGAGCGCGCGCTCCGGGAGGCCGCCTTGTGGGACGAGGTGAAGGATCGGCTGAAGGCGAGTGCGACCGGCATCTCCGGTGGACAGCAGCAGCGCCTCTGCATCGCGCGGGCGCTCGCGACGGCGCCGCACGTCTTGTTGCTCGATGAACCGACCGCGTCGCTGGACCCATTGAGCACGCAGAAGGTAGAAGAGCTGGTGTACGAGCTTCGCAAGACGATGACGGTGATCATCGTGACGCACAACATGCAGCAGGCGGCACGCGTCTCCGACCGAACGGTCTTCATGTTGTCCGGTGAGCTGGTGGAGACGGCGCCGACGCGCGTGATGTTCACCGCGCCGACCGATCCGCGGACCGAGGCGTATATCACGGGCAGGTTCGGATGACCGCGGCACCGGAGATGGGTCCCGTGCCCGACCGGCGTCGGCACGGCCGCATCGATGTGGAGCACTTCGCGTTCTGGTACGGGAAGAGCCAGGCGCTCTTCGACCTGAACCTCCAGATCACGCCGCGCGCGGTGACGGCGTTCATCGGGCCGTCCGGGTGTGGCAAGTCCACTTTTCTCCGGTCGATCAATCGCCTTAACGAGCTGATCCCGGGCGCACGGCGCGAAGGCATGATCCGGCTGGACGGCGAGAACATCTATCAAAAGGGGATGGACGTCGTCACGCTCCGGCAACGGGTGGGCATGGTGTTCCAGCGCTCGAACCCCTTTCCCAAGTCGATCTACGACAACGTGGCGTACGGTCCGCGAATCAATGCGGGTCCGTCGCGACAGGAGCTCGACGTGGTCGTCGAATCAGCGCTTCGCCGGGCGGCGCTCTGGGACGAGGTGAAGGATCGCCTGCGTGGCAGTGCGCTCGCGCTGTCGGGCGGGCAACAGCAACGGCTCTGCATCGCTCGAGCCCTCGCGAACGATCCTGAAGTGCTCCTGCTCGACGAACCGGCGTCGGCGCTCGATCCGATCGCGACGCAGAAAATCGAGGAACTGGTGTACGAGCTGAAGCGCGAGCTCACCATCGTCATCGTCACGCACAACCTGCAGCAGGCGGCGCGCATCTCCGACCGCACGGCGTTCTTCTACCTCGGCCGACTGATCGAGATGGAGGACACGCAGCGGCTCTTCACGAGCCCGCGCGAGGAGCGCACGGAAGCCTACATCACCGGGAGATTCGGATGAGCCCAACGGACACACCATTCCGCCACTTTCACGATCAGCTCACGGCGTTGAACCGCCGGCTGCTGACGATGTCGGAGAGGGCGGAGGCGCTAGTCGAGCTGTCGGTCGAAGCGCTGCTCGCCAAGGACGAAGGCAAGGCGGAGGCGGTGATCGCCGCCGATCGCGAGCTGGATACCATGGAGATCGAGATCGAGGCCGACGCGCTCGAGCTGCTGGCGTTGCAGCAGCCGATGGCGCGAGATCTCCGCTTCATCGTCAGCGCCATCAAGGTCACGAGCGATCTGGAGCGCGTGGGCGACCATGCCGTGAACATCGCGCAGGCCGCCCTCCGCCTGATCTCCCAGCGCACGAACATCACGCCGGACCCGGAGATCGAGGACATGGCGCGTCGTGCGCGATCCATGCTCGGGGACGCGATCGATGCGTTCCTGCGCGCTGACGGCACGCTCGGACGCGACGTCTGCGCGCGCGACGACCAGGTGGACTCGCTACACGAGTCGGTCTTCCGCATCCTCCTCACGCACATGATGGCCGACCCGCGCACGATCAACCCGTCGCTCGAGTACCTGCTCGTAAGCCGAAACCTGGAGCGCGTGGCCGACCTTGCGACCAACATCGGCGAGGACGCCGTGTTCCTGGCGGAAGGCAAGAACATCAAGCATGGTGGTGGCGATTCCGCACGCGCCGGGACCTTCACGTCCTGAGTACGGAGTGACATGACCGAGACCGCGCCGCGACTCACCGTTTCCACGAGACCGTCGCGGACGCCGCGCGGCGTCCCGGGCGCGCGCCGCATCGCGGCAATCGATATCGGCTCCAACTCGGTGCGCCAGATCGTCGCCGACGTCACGCCAGACGGCGGCATCACCGTGGTAGACGAAATGAAGGCCGCGCCACGACTCGGTGCGGACCTCGACGTCACGGGGGTGCTGGGCACCACAGCGATGGAGCGCGCCGCGCAGGCCGTTGGCCGCATGGCCACGCTCGCGCGACAGCTCGGCGCGACACGGATCGAGGCGGTGGCGACGAGCGCGGTGCGCGATGCCTCGAATGGCCAGCAGTTCGTCTCGCGCGTTCGGCAGGAGGCGGGCCTGGAGCTGCGGATCATCGACGGCGCGGGCGAGGCGAGACTCTCCTGGCTGAGCGCCCTCGCGCACTTCGACGTCGGTCGCGGGCGGACGGTCGTCATGGACATCGGCGGCGGCTCACTGGAGCTCGCACTCGCCGCCGACGGCGTGCTCGACGACCTCGTGTCGCTGCCGTTCGGTGCGCTCCGGCTCACCGAGCGGTATCTGCGCGGCGGATCGGGGCCCAAGGCAGTGGAGAAGCTGCGCAAGCACGTGCGTGACGCGCTGAAGAACGTCCTGCCGCGGCGCGACTGGCGCGGCGCCCAGGTCATCGGCTCGGGCGGAACGTTCACCAATCTCGCCGGCATCCACCTCGCCCGGCGCGGGATGCTCGTCGCCCGGAACGTGCACGCGACCGCGGTGCCACGAGAAGAAGTCGAGCACATCCTCGACATGCTGGCGGCCATGCCGGCCGACGAACGCGGCGGCGTCACCGGGCTCAATCCGGAACGATCGGACATCATCGTGGCCGGCATCGCCGTCGCGGCGGAGGTGATGGCGCGGCTCGAAGCGAGGGACATTCATGTCTCGCGATACGGCATTCGCGAGGGGCTGCTGCTCGAGATCGCCCGCGTCACGCCAACCGTGGCCGACCCGGGAGAAGCGCGAGAACGATCCGTGCGCGAGTTCGCGGAACGCTGCCACTACGAAGAGGGACATGCCTCGCAGGTGCAGCGACTGGCACTCCGGCTGTTCGACGCCGTCGGCGCACGACTTGGCTGCGAACCGGACGAGCGACAGACACTTGGCGACGCCGCGCTGCTGCACGACGTCGGCTACCACATCAACTACGACCGGCACCACAAGCACTCGTACCATCTCATCCTGCATGCCGAGCTGCTGGGGATCACGCCGAGCGAGCAGGTGGTGATCGCGAACGTGGCGCGGTATCACCGTGGCGCGCCGCCGAAGAAGAAGCATCGCAACTTCAGTGGACTCGACAAGGATCTTCGCGACAGGATTCTCCGGCTCTCGGCCATCCTGCGCGTGGCCGACGGGCTCGATCGCGGGCACGTAGGCGCCGTGCGCGAGCTCGGCATCCGCTATCTCAAGCGCGCCCTCCGCATCACGCCGCGGCCGGCGAAAGGGGCGCGACAACTTCGGCTCGAGCTCTGGGGTGCCCACCGGAAGTCACAGCTGCTCGCCGAACTGGCGGGGATCCCGGTAGAGATCGTGGCGAAGAACGGTGTCGTGCTGTCGTCGACCGAGGTGGATGAGATCGAGGGGTGACCACACGGTTGCCCGCGAGCGCTCAGTCGCTCGCCTGCTGGGCGCGGGACGGTTCGTGGGACAGCGTCTCCTCGAGCTCGCCCCACGAATCGCGGAGCAGTCTGGCTTGGGACGCGCGCGGCTCGGCGATGGGTTTACGCTGGACGTAGCGGCCGTCGGCGGACAGCTCCCATGCCTGCCGATCATCCTCGAGATACGTCGACAGCAGGTGGCGAAGCCGCTCGCGCAGCCGCGGCAGTTCCACCGGCGTGACCGCTTCGACGCGTCGCATGAAGTTACGCGGCATCCAGTCGGCCGACCCGATGTAGAACTCGTCGTCCCCGGCGTTGCCGAATTGCCAGACGCGCGAGTGCTCGAGGAAGCGACCGATGACGCTGATCACCCGGATGCGCGAGCTCACGCCATGTAGTCCGGGCCGCAGACAGCAGATCCCTCGCACGATCAGGTCGATTTCGACACCCGATTCCGACGCGGTGTACAGCGCATCGATCGTCTCGGAATCAACGAGCGCGTTCATCTTGGCGACGATACGGCCGCCGCGTCCGGCGGCTGCGTGGATGCTCTCGCGCTGGATCAGTTCGATGAACCGCTCGCGCATGTTCGCCGGTGCGACGAGCAGCTTCCTGTAGAGTCGCTGACGGGAGATGCCAGTGAGCGAGTTGAACAAATCGCTCACGTCGGCGGCGATGGATGGGCTGCAGGTGAACAAGCCGACGTCGGTGTACAAGCGCGCCGTGCGCGAGTTGTAGTTACCGCTGCCGATGTGGATGTAGCGGCGAATCCCATCGGGTTCGCGGCGCACGACCATCGCGGTCTTCGTATGGGTCTTCAGGAGGGCGGAGCCGTAGGCGACGTGCACCCCGTAGTCCTCGAGCGTGCGCGCCCACGTGATGTTGTTCGCCTCGTCAAATCGAGCGCGGAGTTCCACGAGGACCGCCACCTGCTTGCCACGTTGCGCCGCCTCGGTGAGCGCGCGCACGATCGCGGTGTCGCCGGAAGTGCGGTAGAGCGTCAGCTTGATCGCCAGCACGTGCTCGTCGATCGCCGCGCTCTGGAGGAAGCGCTCCACGGTTGCGGGAAAGGAATCGAAGGGATGGTGCACGAGCAGGTCCCGTTCGCGAATGACGTCGAAGATGGAACGATCCGGGTCTCGCAGCTCCGGGGGCACGCTCGCCGTGAAGGGCGGGTCCCGCAGTTCCACGATGTCGAGCGACGCCAGCTCCAGCAGGTCTGACAGATCGAGAAGGTAGCCGGCATCCTCGACGTCCGATTCGCTCAGGGACGTCTTCGCCGGAAAATCCGCGTCGCGCAGTTCGTCCAGCAGCATTGACCGCAGGTGCGACGGCATGTCGTCCTGCACCTCGAGCCGGATCACCTCACCGAACCGACGCTCGAAGACGCGCTCTTCGATGGACGCCAGCAGGTCATCGGGATCTTCGAGGTTGGTGAACTCGAGGTCGGAATAACGCGTGACACGGAAGGCGTACCAGCCGAGCACGTCCATCCCGGAGAACAGCGTCTCCAGGTTTTCGCCGATCACCTGCTCGAGCGGCACGAAGTGGTGTGCGCGACCAGGTACGGCAACCCAGCGTGACAGCCGCTCCGGAACTTTTACACGCGCGAAGTGCACGCTCTGCTGCGCCGGATCGCGAACCTCCACGGCAAGGGAGAGCGACAGGTTGGAGACGTAGGGAAAGGGATGCCCGGGATCGACGGCGAGCGGCGTGAGCACCGGGAAGATCTGCGACTCGAACTGTTCGTCGATCGCGCGGCGCTCGCCGGCCGTCAACTCGCTCATGCGCACGAGCCGCACCCCGTGCGGCGCGAGCTCGCCAAGCAGGTTCGCCAGGCATTGTCGCTGGTCGGCGAGGAGCAACGCGACGCGGGAGCGGATCGCCGCGAGCTGCTCGGCCGCCGTCAGCCCGTCGGGGGTGTGGTGCAGCACCCCCGATGCGACCTGCCGGCGCAATCCCGCGACCCGCACCATGAAGAACTCGTCGAGATTGCTCCCGAAGATGGCGAGGAACTTGAGACGTTCGAGCAACGGGACGCGCTTGTCCGCCGCCTCGTGCAGGACACGCGCGTTGAAGGCGAGCCAACTGAGCTCGCGATTGAGGTAGAGCGGCGCAGGTGCGCCCTCGTCGTGCATCGGCTGCGCTCGGCCGGGCTCGGAGCTACTGCGGCAGCTGGATCGAACTCAGGCGGGTCACCAGGGCCGTTCGCATGGTCTCCGGCAGCGGCGCGTAGTCCAGCGGGGCCGCCATGCTCTGGCCCTCGGTGAGAGCCCAGCGAATGAAGTCGACCACCTTCTTGCCCTTCACGGCGTCCGCCTGCTTTTCGTAGAGCAGGATCCAGGTGAACGAGGAAATCGGGTAGACGCCGGCGCCTGGCGCGTTCACGATGGAAACCCGATAGTCGGTACTCGCCGGCAGCTTGCTCGAGATGCCTGCGGCCGCCGCCGTCACGGAGGCGATCGTGGGAGCCACGAATTCGCCAGCCGCGTTGCGCACCGTGGCGGTCGACAGCTTGTTCTGCGTGGCGTAGGCGAGTTCCACGTACCCGATGGCGCCTGGCGTCTGCTTCACCTGACCGGCGACGCCTTCATTTCCCTTGCCTCCCAGTCCGACCGGCCACTGCACTTCCTTGCCCTTGCCCGGCTTGGTCGCCCAGGCGGTGCTGACGGCGGCGAGGTAGTCTGTGAAGACATAGGTGGTACCGGATCCATCGGACCGGTGCACGACAAGAATGTCGTCGGCGGGCAGCGCGACGCCGGGATTGAGTGCCATCAATCGCGGGTCGTTCCACTTGACGATCTGGCCCTGGAAGATCGCGGCGATCGCGTCGCCGCTCAGCTTGAGCGGCTGGGTGACAGCGGGAAGGTTGTAGATCACCGTTACGGCGCCGAGCACCGTGGGAATGTGCAGGATCGCTCCGCCCTTCGCCTTGGCCAGCTCTGCGTCACTCATGGGCGCGTCCGACGCGCCGAAGTCCACCGTCTGTTCGGTAAGCTGACGGATACCGCCGCCGGAGCCGATGGATTGATAGTTCACCTTCACACCGGACTTGCCGGCGTACTCGTTCACCCATTTGCTGTAGAGCGGATTGGG
>JBDSSY010000319.1:0-6257 GCA_039928585.1 Gemmatimonadaceae bacterium
GACGTGGGACCTGGCGTCGACTTCAGCGTCGGCCGCCTCCACTTCTACGCCGAAGGCAAGTACCTCTCGGTGCTGACGGATCGGAAGAACGTGCATGCCTTCCCGGTGTACGGCGGTCTCAAGTTCTACTAGTCGTTCCTCCCGGAACACATGCTGCGGAGGACGTGAACTTCACGTCCTCCGCAGTGTAGTTTCAGCCCTATGACGCGCTCACTTCGCCATCGCTTCCGGCTGAGCCTGGTTTTGCTCGCGGTCGCATCATCCCCGTCGATTGCCCAGCGTCCCGAGGCAATGGTCGTCGACACGCTCGCGGTGACGCGAACAGATTCCACCAGGGCCTCCGTCAACTGGCTCGCTGCGCTGCTGCGCAAGATCGCGAGGCGTAGCGATGACAGCCTCGCGGCCGATCCCGACGAGCTCGATGGACGTCGGGCCAAATCGGCGAATGTCCGCAGTGCAACGCGGCGCACGTTCAGTTCTCGCAAGGACAGCCTCGCATTCGAGTCCGCACGGGCCGCTGCCGATCGCGCTGACGGGTATCGAATCGTCGTCGACATCTTCGCCCATCAGCTCTACGTCATCGACGGTGGAGACACGCTGCACGCAGCACCCGTTGCCACTGCGATGAACGCCACGCTGTCCTACGGCGGACGTTCATGGCGGTTCGAGACACCGCGCGGCGTACGGAAAGTCCTGTCCAAGGACAAGGACCCCGTGTGGACACCACCCGAGTGGCATTATGCCGAAGTCGCGCTTGAACACCAGTTGAAGCTGCGCACGCTCCGGCGTGGCCAGACGGTGCGCCTGAGCGACGGCACCCGGCTCACGTCGCGCGGGGACGAGGTCGGGGTGATCGCCCCCGGTGAAAAGGAGTTCGTGCCGCTCGTCCTCGACGAGCACGTCGTGTTCGACAACACGATCTTCGTGCCGCCCGCCGGCACCAAGCATCGCAGCATCCAGGGTGAGCTCGGCCACTTTCGCCTCGCACTGGGGGATGGATACCTGCTGCACGGCACGCCGTACACGAAGTCCATCGGTGCGGCCGTGACGCACGGGTGCGTCCGTTTGCGCGATGAGGACATCGAGTGGCTGTACGACAACGTGCCCGTGGGCACGAGAGTCTACCTCTACTGAGTGATCGGCCGGCTCGGCGATCGACGTCGACCGGCTCTACGAGGTATCACGGATGGGATGGCGGAGTCAGGCTGTCTCGCCAGCGCGGGACCGCGAGGCCCCCTGCGTCTTCGTAGAAGTGGATCCGGCCCGACGCGTGCGCCTTGGTGAGCAGAATGATCTGCCCGGTGTGCATCGAGAAGTGTTCGACGACGTGATAGATCGCGTCGAACACCGACACCGTGCGACCCTGGATGACGAGTTCCTGTCCGAGGCGTTCGTGCGTCAGCGCCGCGAGCACCGCATCGACCTCGTCCAGCGTGGTCCGTAGCGCCGCGAACAGCGAGTCGGCGTCGTCTCCCTCGCGCGCCGAGAACTCGGCGCCGCGATCGCGCGCGTCGTGCGCGCCGCCCACCCCGCTCACGATCCACTGACGCGCGTTACCGGCGAGATGGAGCAGCAGGTTTCCCACGCTATTGGACTGCGCATCCGCACGGCGCCACACGGCGTCGGCCGACAGCGCGTCGAGACAGCGACGGATCTTGTTCGGATACTCGAATCCGAGGTAGTGGCGGGAGCGAGTGAGAAATGCCGCGGCGATGTCCATGCGACTCCGGAAAGCGGTCGCACGAATATATCCCGGCGCGGCTGCTAGGGCTTGATGTGCACCGGCGTCCCGGTAGGGACGGCGCCCCAGATCTCCTCGATTTCCTCATCGGTCAACGCCACGCAGCCGTTGGTCCAGTCTGCGGTGCGGTGATACGCACCGACGCTTCCTCGGCCGTTCGGCAGCCCATGAATCATGATGTTGCCGCCAGGATCCACTCCGAGCGCTTCCGCCCGACGCCGATGCGAGACGTCGGGATACGAGATGCGCAGCGAGAGGTGGTACGAGCTGTTGGGATTGCGGCCCTCGATGAAGAACACACCTTCAGGCGTCCGGCGATCGCCTGCGGCGAGCTTGTCGCCGACGGGATTGCCGCCCAGCGCCACGAGATAGCTGCGAATCGGCCGTCCCATGTGATACAGGGTGAGCCGGCGCGCCTTCTTGTCGATCACCACACTGTCCGCCAGGCCCACGGGGCCGCCACCAGACCGCGATCGGCCGACCCTGGGCGCAGGGCTGACCGGTGCGCTCTTCGCGGGCGGGTCGTCAGACGTGGATACCAGCGCGGCAACCAGCAGGAGGTGCAGCATGGCAGGCGGGCGAAGAGGGAAAGCCTCGAGACCTCGAGTCGGATTAATACTCCAGTCCGCTCAGTCAAAAGACGATCTAGCCGCCTCTTCAGATACCACTTTTAAACACGCCAAACGGGCCCGTTTCCACTGGGAAACGGGCCCGCTTCACATCTGCTTCGTGCCGCGTATCACCATGACAGCAGGAATGTGATATTCGTCGACACGCCGGTCCCCAAGTGAGCGTCGCCTGTCGATAATTCCAGACTCCGGCCCCGCCCCTTTGCCGACTACATCCGGGGCAGCAGTACGTGGTCGATCACGTGGATGACGCCATTCGACTGAAGGACATCATACGTCGAGATGTTCGAGATCCCGCCGCTCGCATCCTTGAGCACGACATTCATCGGACCGTTCATCATGGCCGTGAGGGTCGCGCCGTTGACCGTCGTGAAGGTGGCAGTGCCATGTCCCTTCTTGATGGCTTTGATGATGTCCTTCGCGACGAAACGGCCGGCGAGGACGTGGTACGTCAGGACCGAGGTCAAGGCGCCCTTGTTCTCGGGCTTGAGCAGGTTGTCGACCGTGCCGGCGGGCAGGACGGCGAAGGCGCCATTGATCGGGGCGAACACCGTGAACGGTCCCTTGCCCTGCAGCGTGGCAACCAGTCCTGCGGCCTTCACGGCAGCGACAAGTGTGGTGTGATCTTTCGAATTGACTGCGTTCGAGATGATATCCTTGTTCGGATACATGGTCTCGCCGCCCACCATGACGGTCTGCGCGGACAGCGGAGCGGCGAACATGGCGGCAATGGCGAACGAGAGCAGGGTGCGCGAGCGCATGAGGTGAAGTTGGGTTCGAGTGGTGTGCGCGCCGACGAGCGTCGGCGATGCAGTGTCTACGCCGCATCGAACGCATTGGATTGGTGCATTCGTTCCTGGATGCACGACGCGCCGGGCATCTCGCCCGGCGCGTCGCGATGTCGGACCGTGAGTCCTATCGGCCCTGATCGTACACGATGTCGACGGGAATTCCCTTGGCGCGAAGTCGGTCGACGTCACGTTGCAACGTCTCGCCGATCGCGCCGCGCTCCAGGTAGAGACGACTGACGCCGGCGTAATCGCCATTGCCCTGCAGCGTGAGAATGTCGCGAGACAATGCGTCGGTGGCGGAGCGCAGGCGCGCAAAGTCGACGCGATATTTTCCATTCGGCTCGCGCGTGAACGCACCGGCCTGCTGTAGATAGTTGAACGCCACCACGTTGGCGCGTCCATGCGCGTCGCCCGCCCCGAACCGCACCGAGCGAAAGAGACTGGCCAGGAAGGTGACGTAGTTGTTCTCGATTGGCGCATCGCCCATCTCGCCGCGTGCCTGCAGTTGGCGCACCATGTACAACCCGAGAATGTCCGCCTTCCCCTCCTCGAGTGCGCCGGCCTTCTCCTTCAGGGCGGCGCGAACCGTGCCGGTGCCGTCTATCGTGTTCTTGATCCCCAGCCCATGCGCCACTTCATGAAACATCACGTTGCCGAAGAAGGCATCGAACGTGACCATCGGCACCTGCTCGTCCACGATCAGCTCGCGCGCGATGGGCAGCATGATGCGGTCGAACTTCGCGCGCATGGCGTTCTTGAGCTGGAGCCGACGCGTCCCCTTCCGTAACTGCACGCTCTCGTCGTTGGGCAGGTTGATGGCGATAGTCTTCGCTCCTACGTTTGCCTGGCCCGCCACGTACACCACGTCGTAGGCGTTGAGATCCGCGTCGGTACCTGGACGCTCGCGCTTGTACGCTGCCGGCACGGGGATGCCACGCTGAAGGGCGGGCAGCAACCGCGCGTACTTCGCCAGGCGCGCGCTCCACGAGAGGTCCTTCACCAGGACGAAGGCCTCGTTCGCGGCCTTGTACCCGAAAAGTTCATCCTCGTAGGTCTCGATTGGCCCCAGCACCAGTTCCAGCCTGTTCTGCTTCATGTCCATCCAGGCGAGGTCGCTGCGCTGATAGCGATCCGTCGTGATAGCGGTGGCGAGCAGGGTCAGGTATCGGCGCAACCCCGCATCTTCCGCGAGCGAAGCGGCCTGCCGAAGCTTCGACGCGGCGCGCTCGTTTGCCTCGGAGAAAAATCGGGAGTAGGGCACCGCGATCAGCGCGCCCGACGCATCACGGCGTACCATCGTGTACAGCGACTTGAGACTGTCGGCCGCCGGCCCGCCCTTTTCCACCGCACGCTCGAACTCCTCCTTCGTCATATCGCGCGGATAGAAATTCGCGCCGCTCGGCTTCGCGCGGACTCCGGCCACGAACGGTGCGTTGTCGTCGAGCCGATCCCACGGCCCCACGTTGATCTCCGCGAGCCTCCGCGCATCCGCCTGCGGAATGTTGCGTAGCAGCGAATCCCGGTTGCCGAAGGCCTGCGTCCAGTAGATACCGTGCATCTCGCGCGCTGCATCGACGAGGAGCGGGAGCATGCGACGTTCCCAGCGCGTCAGCACGGAAGTGTCCGCGGCGAGGCGAACGGTGGTGTAGCGCGCCAACCGCTCGGCTGGCGTTGCCATCGGCAGCGATGGAGGTGAGAGGGGGAGCGGTGTTCCACCCGCACCTCCCGGCGGCGCCATCGGTCCAGCGGGCCGGCCGCCGGGCTGCCACTGCGGTGACAGACCGTCCGCGAGCAGGCGCGTCGCCGAGGCGACGGCACGAATCACCGCCGTCATGTGTTCGAAGTCCACACGCGACACATCGTCGCCCGGCGTGTGATAGTCGTCGTGCATGTTATACGACGACACCGTGTGCGCCGGAATCCCCCGCTGCGCGAACGCGATGTTGTCGCTGCGCATGAAGAACTGTTGGTCGAGTCGGCGATCGGCGACGATCGGGAGTCCGGCGCTGGCGAACATCGAGCCCATCGTCGACCGCTCGAATCCCGTAAGCCACGCGCGACCAGATCCGCCCGCGAGCGAGTCGGGCCGGCCGATCATCTCCACCTCCAGATTCGCGGATATGCTGGAGAGCGGGACCGGCGGATGCTCGATGAACCATCGCGTGCCCAGTAATCCTGCTTCCTCACCCGTCGTCGCCACGAACAGCACGGTGCGCCGCGGAGCGGGGCCAGCCGCCAGTGCACGGGCCGCCTCAAGTACCGCCACGACGCCGGATGCGTCGTCATCCGCCCCGTTGAAGATCGAATCGCTTCCCACAGGCGCGCCGATGCCCAGATGGTCATAGTGCGCGTCGACCAGCACGACGGAGTCGCGAAGCACTGGATGGCTGCCGCGCAGCAATCCCACGACATTCACCGCGGAGCGCCGGCGCTCCGCCGGCACCGTGTCCAATGCGGAGAAGCTCGAGTACAGCGTCGGTCGCGTGCGACTGACCGTCGTGCCGTTCGGCATCGTCCGCATCCGCGACGTCAAGGCGATGGGGACTCGCTGGAAGTAGCCGCTGTCGCCCGCCGGCTCCAGCCCGATCCGCTGCATCTCCGTCGCGATGATCGCCGCGGCCCTGGCCGAGCCGCGCGTTCCGGTGCCACGACCTTCCAGCGAGTCGTCGGCCAACGCCGAGAGCAGGCGACGGACGTCTCGCTCGGCCACCACACCTCGTCGACTGGTTTGCGCATGGACGACCGTGAAGCACGGCGCGACGAGCAACGCAAGGAGAAGCATGGGCCGCGCGAGTCGCGACAGGTGTACGAAGGTCAGCATCGACAGGAACCGGAGAAGGAGAGGACGCGGAATTCGACAGCGCATCCGTCGACAATATCGCGCTTGAACAGCGAATGCCATCGCGCCGGCCGTGGAACACCGTTTGCCCATGGGTTTACAAATCGCTCACTACTTACCCGTACCAGCTACCGCATGATCCAGAGACGCTCGCGTCATCGTATCGCCCTCTTCTCGGTGCCGCTCGCTGCGGCGCTCGTCGTCGGATTGGGCGCGCTGCGGACGCCCGCGACAGAGGGCACGCTGACCTTGGAAGC
>JBDSSY010000320.1:0-12780 GCA_039928585.1 Gemmatimonadaceae bacterium
GTCCGGCAACGTGATCGACTTTCCCGTCGTGAACGACATCGCGTCGCTTCTCTGGGTCGTCAACCTCGGCTGCATCGACCTCAATCAGTGGTACGCGCGCTGCGATGACGTCGACCGCCCCGACTACTTGCACTTCGATCTCGATCCTGTGCCCGGAGCCCGCTTTCCCAAGGTGCTCGCCGCGGCCCTCGCGGTCCGTGAGGCGCTCGAGGCGATCGGCATGGAACCGCTCGTCAAGACCACAGGATCCAAGGGGGTGCACCTCTACGTTCCCATCGTGCGCGGTCCGTCGCAGAAACAGGTGTGGACGTTCGCCAAGGCGCTCGCGCAGGCACTCGCGACGAAGCACCCCAAGCTGCTGACCGCCATCTATCGCATCGCGGATCGGCCCGCAGGACGTGTGCTCGTGGATTACAACCAGAACGCCTGGGGCCGAACACTCGCGTCCGTCTACTCCACGCGACCACGGCCGCGCGCGCCCGTTTCCACGCCGCTCACGTGGCAGGAGGTGGAACGCGGCGTGAAGATCGATGATTTTCGCCTCGACAACGTTCCGGCACGCCTGCGCGACATCGGAGATCTCTGGTCTCCGCTCCTCGCCGCGCGTGGACGATTCAAGCTGGAGCACGTGCTGTGACCTTGCCCATTCCGCGCACCTACGCGCCGATGGAGGCGAAACTGGTCGGCGAACTGCCCACCGGCGCCGATTGGCACTATGAGCCGAAGTGGGACGGTTTTCGCTGCATCGCCTTCCGCGACGGGGATCGCATCGATCTCATGTCGAAGGCGGGAAAACCGCTCGCCCGCTACTTCCCCGAACTGCTCGCGACCCTCGGGCGCACACGGGCGAAGCGCTTCGTCCTCGACGGCGAGATCGTCATCCCGCATGAGGGCGCCCTCTCGTTCGACGCACTCCTGCTGCGCATTCATCCCGCGAAAAGCCGGATCACGACGCTTTCGGAATCGAGCCCGGCAACACTCATCGTCTTCGATCTGCTCGTGGACGCGAAGGGCAAGTCGCTCGTCAAACTCCCGCTCGCTGAACGACGCGAGTTGCTCGAGGCATTCGTCGACGCGAACGTTCCTGACGGCGTCGCTATCGCCCTGTCACCGGCCACGACGAAGATGGTGACGGTGAAGAAGTGGTTTCGATCGGTGGGCGGCGGGCTCGATGGCGTGATCGCCAAACGGCGCGATCTCGCCTACGCGACCGGCGCGCGCGATGGGATGCAGAAGATGAAGCACATGCGCACGGCCGAATGCGTCGTCGGTGGATTTCGATACGCGTCCAGGGGAAAGCTCGTCGGCTCGCTCCTCCTCGGACTCTACGACGCTGATGGCCTGCTCCACCACGTCGGCTTCACCTCCAACGTGCCCACCGACCAGAAGGCGGCCATCACGTCACGACTGGAAAAGCTGACGCGCGCACCTGGCTTCACCGGCCAGGCGCCGGGCGGACCGAGTCGGTGGAGCACCGAGCGGTCGAGTCAGTGGGAGCCACTCGCCTCGAAGCTCGTCGTCGAAGTGAAATACGATCACTTCTCCGGTGGGCGGTTTCGCCACGGTACGTCGTTCCTCCGGTGGCGCCCCGACAAGCCTCCCGCCCGCTGCACGATGCAACAGATCGAGCAGGAAGGACGCTCCGCGCTCGCTTTGCTACCGTAATCGTCGATGCCGCTGCACTCGACGTGGGACACCGTCGGCGGATTACGCATCCACGGCCGAATCGGTCCGCCCAGCACCGGAACGCCAATCGTGTTCGTGCACGGCCTCGGCGTCTCCACCCGCTACATGGAGCCGACCATGGCGCGGCTCGCCACGCGCTACGCCGTTTCGGCCCTCGACCTTCCCGGCTTTGGACGCAGTGCGTCGCCACCACGACCGTTCTCCCTCGCGCAACATGCACAGGCGCTCGCGCACTGGCTCGACATCCGTGGCACCGGACCGGCTGTCCTCGTCGGCAATTCCTACGGATGCCAGGTGATCGTCGAGTGCGTCGCCCGCGCGTCGGACCGTGCGATCGGACTCGTCCTCAACGCCCCGACGATGGACCCGGCACACCGGAACGCGTTCACGATGATCGCCCGCGTCATCGCCGATGTGCCGCGCGAACCGTGGCGGCTGTCCGCGATCGTGACCCGCGACTACCTGCGCGCTGGCCCGCGCCGGCTGCTCGCGACGCTCGCCGGTGCCATCGAGGACCGCATCGAGGAAAAGCTGCCCGGTATCACGCAACCCACCCTCGTCGTGTGCGGCGCCCGCGACCCGATCGTCACGGTGCGCTGGGCGAGCGAGTGCGCTCGCCTCGTCGGCATCGAGCGACCCGATGCCGCCGGAGGCATCATGCAATGCGTCGCCACGGCTGCGCACGCGCTGCCGTACGATGATCCCGCGACGTTCGCTGACATTCTCGTGAACTTCGCCGAACACGGTGTGCGCCTGCCGGCAACCTGATGACGGTCATGAACGCTCGAACAGCCTGCGCTGACGGGAGTGGTGCATCGTCGAGCTGCAAGCGGGGTATCCCCTCCACTACGAATCCATCTCGTCGAGGAACAGATGCACCGTCACGTGTTGAGCTGGTTCGGGATCGCCACGATGTCCGCCGTCGCCGCAGCCTGCTCGCGGTCCCCCGCCCCTGCGCCGTCGCCGGCAGCGACAGCGACATCGACTTCCGTCGCGACCCCGCAGTCCCCGCCGTCTCGACTGCCGTCGCCACTGCCGTCCTCGTCCTCAGGGGCACTCACGCCGGATACCGCTCGGGCGGAGCGCGAGTATCGCGGCTCCTACACGCGGGGCCTCGAAGCAAGCTGGTTCGCTCCCTGTGACGCACCACGGTACGACGCCCTCTGGTGGGTGACCCTCACCGAGTCAGCTCGCCTTCAGCGCGACAGTCTCCTCCGCGCAGTCTCGGAGCCTGCCACCGGCGCGCTGGCCGTGCGGTGGCGAGGCACCATCAGCACCCGCATGCCCGCCGGGCACATGGGCCGCGGGACGCGCTACATGCTCGTCACCGAGGTGATCGAAGTGCGACCGCTCACCGGCATGGGAATGTGTTCGTCACCGGGCAGGTCCTCCTGACACGGTGGCGTCGGCGTCACATCCCGTACTTCGCTCGCTCGCTTCCCACGCGTGCCGTCGCGATCAGCTTGGGCACATAGTCCTGCGTCTCCTTCGGCAGGCGGGGCATGATCAGGAAGAAATCCGCGTCTGTCCCCGTGCTCCGTCCCGTGACCGTGCGAAGCGCCTTGGAAACGGTGCCCTGCCCGGAGTTATAGGCAGCGGCGGCGAGATACCACGACCCGAATCGCGAGTGCAGCTGCGTGAGATAGGTGAGCGCTGCATCCGTCGCCTTGGCGGGATCCTTTCGTTCGTCCACTCGGCGGCCGACCGAGAGGCCGAACTGCCTGGCGGTAGGGCTCATGAACTGCCACATTCCGACGGCTTTCACCCGTGATTGCGCCGTCGGATTGAAGTTGGATTCGATGAGCGCAAGGTAGATGAGCTCCCGCGGCATCCCCCTGGCGTCGATCTTCGCCGTGATCATGCCTTCGTACTTCGACATGCGGTGCAGTGAATTCCTGAAGTCACCACGCGCTGACGTCGTCAGTCGCGTGACCCACCGGTCGATGTGCGCGTGCTCCATGTCGACATCGAGCGTGGCGAAGGACGCGGCCTTGGGCGCACTCCGCACGCCGGTCAGCGACGCCAGATCTTCCGTGAGCGTGGCCAGTGGCGAGTGCGCTGCGGATACATCCCCAACCTGCTCTACGCCCACCGCTCGCCCAAGGAAGGACGATCGCTCGAGTCCGGTAACGAGGGTCGCGATACCCATGCCGATGCCAAGCACGGGAAACGCCACGCGTGCACGGGCGCGGGTCATCTGGTGTCGAAATCGCTTCATGTGTCGAGCCTCCAATCGCGTTGACTTCATTGAAGATAGGCCGATATTCTCTCCATTGTAGCCTTGCGCTTCGGGAGGGAAGCACCACGAGCCCGGTTCAGTGCTGATCGATCGGTCAAGGACTGGTCGACTGATCAGCCGCCAAAACGATGCTTGGGTTTACCCCACGCGGTGCCGACGCACCCGGTGTTGCGCACACCTCGCTCGCGCGTCGCACCTCGAATCGACCGTGTCCGGCGACCATCACGGCAATCGGGGGTACAGCGCAGAGCAAGAACGCGCGTGCGCTTGCCTCGCGGCCATCTTGTTGCATTCTTCCGACGCACTCCTTCACAGAATCTTCTGATCGACATGCGGAACGTCCTGCTCCTGTCCACAGTCTCGTTCGCCCTTGCTGGTGCCGCCCGGCCATCGCAGGCGGCGCTCGCGTCCAATGCGTCGAACGCGCATGCCTCGACACGCGAGACAGCAATCATCGCCGATCCCGGCGGGCCCGTGCCGCTTGCCGACAGTATCGTGGTCGAGAAAAAAGCGCGGCGCCTCACGCTCTATCATCAGGGGCGTGCACTGCGGTCGTATCGTGTGGCACTCGGCGCGAACCCCGTGGGCGACAAGCGCGTGGCTGGAGATCGCCGTACACCGGAAGGCGTGTTCCAGATCGATTGGAAGAACGAGAAGAGTGATTTCCATCTCGCGCTGCACATCTCCTACCCCGATTCGGCCCATCGCGCCCGCGCCGAAGCGCTCGGCATGTCACCAGGCGGCGATATCCTCATTCACGGGCTGCGCAACGGAAGCGGCGCCTCGGGCGCCTTCCACCGCACCGCCGACTGGACCGACGGCTGCATCGCCCTGACCGATCAGGAGATCGAAGGAGTCTGGAGCGCGGTCATGGTCGGCACGCCGGTGGAGATCAAACCCTAGCGTCGTCAGGGGTTCATGAAAAAAACGGGGCCCCGAGCGATCGGGGCCCCGTTTCGTCGCGCGTCGGCGTCTGGCCCTACAGCGACTAGAAGAGGCGGAGGCGGAGGCCGAGTTCGATCACCGGCATGTTCTTCACGATGCTCTGATCGGATGCCGACTGCTCCTGTCGTACCCGTTCGGCATCGAGCTCGGTCTGGAATGACGCGTACGCGGGATTCGACGTCTGGCCGTAAGGGCCTGTCGCGCTGAGGGCCAACTTGACTCGGTCCTGACGCAGGACTCCGACGCGTGACGTCAGCGATGCTGGCCAGCTGTTGCCGAACGTGTGATCCCAACCGAGTCCATAGAACCACGAGTTCTCCGGAAGCGTGATGGCGCCGACGATATTGCCGATGGAGTCCGCGGCGTACGCCTGGCCGTTGACGGTATACGACCCGCCGATCGGTGTGCTCGTCAACGCGATCGTGCTCTTGTTGATCACCTTGCCGGCGCTGAGGTAGATGCCGCCACCGAAGGGGTGCACGTCCATCATGAACGATCGATTGTCCGCCTTGGCGAACAGTTGGTACGGTTGATTGGAGAACGAGCGGTTGGCACCGATGCTGCCGGCATGCTGCGCGCCACGCAGGACCACATGCTTTCCGAGCCCGAACGCCACATCACCACCGATTCCGAGGGTAGAGCCGACGAGACCGACAGCGACGTGCGGCATCGAAACCAGTCCGCCGAACTGCGCCTGTGCTGCAGGTGCAAGCGACGCGAGCATCATGAGCGAGGCGAGGCGAGGCAGGATTCCGGAAGGCATTTTGTTCGGAGGGAGAGAGAGGAAGGTCGGAGATATTTCCTCAATGACAGGCCATCATCGACCTAGGTAACGAAGCAGACTCGTGCAGAAAGATTGTCGCGCTGACGAGCTTCACACCCCCAACAGTGTTCCGCGAGACGGCGGCGATCTCAGCTGTATTATAGTGTTATAGAACATTGTTGCACGCGGATGACTTCAACCTCGGAATTGTACTTGGAAGGGCTCATGGGGATATATCGGCGCGCATGTTCTAGTGTTATATAATTTCCATATGAGCTACCAGCTTCACGCCACCAGCCCCGTTCCGCTCTACCACCAGCTCTCGGAAGCGCTGAGAGCAGACATCGTCTCCGGCGCTATTGCCGCTGGCGATATGCTCCCACCGCTTCGCGCTGCAGCACGCGAATGGGGAGTCAACATGCACACCGTGCGGCATGCGTATCGTGCCCTCGCCGAGTCGGGACTCGTGCGCACGACGGCCCCGCGCGGCACCGTCGTGCTGCGCCCGAGCGATGTGCCGTTCGTGTCGCTGCCCGGTGAAGACGTCATCAGTCGATTTCTCCGCGACGCGCGCGAATTGCACGGACTCACCCTGCACGACATTCGCCGTCAACTCGAGCGGCAGGTGGTCGGTGCCGAGCCGGACCTGCCGGAAACGCCGGGCACATCCGGCTCGGTCGTGTCGGTCGATTCCGCTCTCCCGCGCACCGGCCCGGCCCTCGTTTACGTCATCGAATGCAGCACCTCGCAGGCCATCGACCTCGCGCAACAAGTGCAGGAACGATGGCTGGTGACGGCCAAGCCGTGGAGTCTCGAGCGAGCCGGCGAGCCGCCAGCGGGCGCACTCATCGCGACATACTTCCACTACAACGACATCCGCGCGCGCTGGCCGAAACGGCTGTCCGAAGTGCGGTTCGCCAGCATCCATCCAGACCCGGCGCTCGCGGCACAGGTGCGCGCCATCGTGCCCACGGAAACGAGGACCACGGTGATTCTCTGTGAGCGAGAAGCCGAGAAAGCGCGGAACGTCGCCGCCGATCTCGCCGCCGTGCTTCCCTCGCCCACCTTCGAGATCCGCACCCTCGTCTCCAACAATCCCACGACAGCGCTACACGTCGCCGGACGCACCCAACCCGTCCTCTTCGCCCCTCGTGTGTGGAGCGCGCTCGGCGCCGCCGAGCGCGCCGATCCGCGCGCGCTGGAGGTGCGCTACGTCTTCGATCCTGCAGAACTACAGGGAGTCGCCGATCGGTTCAACTGGCGAGCCCGGGGTCACTAGCGTGAACTACGGGCGGGCAAAGGTGAGGGTCGCCCACTTCGACTCGTAGTTCACACTGTCCCCGGCAGACGCGGGGACATCCCGCATGTAGATGAACTTCACGTACCAGGTCCCACGCGTATCGAGCCGGAACCGCGCCATCCCCGAGGCATCGGTTCGCACTTCCCGCTGCTTGATACGGCTCCCCGACGTCGTGCGTCCGCCCGCCTGCACGACCTGATTCGCGATCGGGCGTCCATCGGCGTAGGCGCGGACCCGAAGCATGCCGCCCGCCGGCAGCACATACGGGTCGTCGAGCGGCACGAGCTCCGCCGGATATCCCAACATGACACGGTACGCCGTGTCCGCACCCGCTCCGTCACCCTGCGCCTGAACCAGCGCCTTCACATGCTTCGAGTACCGCTCATGCGCGGGATTCCCGAGCGCGCGCGCGGTTTTACGCGCAGACACCACGTCGTGCAGCCCTTCCTCGCGCAGGTATCCGTTGAACTGCGTGCCCGTCAGCCGGATCGTCTTGGGATCGAGTGAGGCACCGAGCAGGTACGTGCCCGGCGCACTGGTCGCGACGCGCCATCCGCTCTCCTTCGCGTCATCGGTCCAGCCCGACCGGTCGGGATGCGTCATGCCGGAGGGCCCCACCACCGTCAGGTCGCGCAGCCGGTCCCGTGCCACAGATGACTCGCTCGAGGTGAACGTGCCGTTCAGTACACGGACTCGCACCTCCGATCCGGCCCGCACGATGAAGTCATGCGGACGGAGAAACAGGTCATGCGCGTCGGCGACGACGGCTACCACCAGGGTCAACAGGACGCTCGCTCCAACGATACCCACGATACGACGGCTCATGATGCACTCCGAGTGAAATCGATCGGCGCGAGTCGGTGGAGTCGCTCGGCGGCCGGGTTGCTGCTTATTTCTGATGACGGAGCGAAGCTATGAAATCGCCGACGCCCCGTCCACCCGCGAGCGAAGGAAGCACGATGGAACTGTTCGAGAGCATGTTGATTCTCGTGGCGATCGCGATCGTGCTGCTGCAGGTGGCGCGTCATCTCAGCATTCCGTATCCCACGATTCTCGCCCTCGCCGGCGTGCTCGTCGCTGCATTGCCGTGGGCGCCACGCGTTGCGATCGACGCACGACTGGCACTCGCCCTGTTCATCGCACCAGCGCTCCTGAACGCCGCGTACGATCTTCCCCCGCGCGAGTTGCGCCGAAACTGGCGACCGCTCATCGCCCTCGCCGGGGTGGCCGTCGTGCTCACCACCGCCGCCGTCGCGTGGGCGGGACATGCGATCGCCGGTCTCCCCATCGCTGCCGCTATCGCGCTCGGAGCCATCGTCGCCCCTCCCGACGCCGCCGCGGCGTCGGCTACGCTCAGTCGGCTCGACCTGCCACGCCGAACGATCTCGGTGTTGCAGGGCGAAAGTCTGCTCAACGATGCGGTGGCGCTGCTCATCTTCAGCGCCGCCGTCGGCATGACGGCGGCGCCTGCGGCGGCCGTCAGTCTCGTTCCGCAACTCGCACTCGCCATTCCGGGCGGCCTGCTCATCGGAGTGCTCGTCGGCATGGGCTACGTGCGCGTGGCGCCTCGCCTCGCGGGTACACTCGGTGGAACCCTGCTGGAATTCGCCACCACCTTCGGAGCCTGGATCGTGGCTGAGCGGTTCGAGTTCTCGGCCATTCTCTCCGTGGTCGCATTCGGCATGACCGTCGCCCGCCATGCGCCCGAGCGCCAGTCGCCCCGCGACCGCCTGCATTCCTACTCCGTCTGGGAGGCGACCGTATTCCTCCTCAACGTCCTGGCATTCCTCCTCATGGGCCTCCAGGCGAGAGAGATCGTCACCCGGCTCGATGCGTCGGAGCTTCGGCGCGCCCTTGGCTTCGCCGGAATCGTCGTCGCGATCGTCATCCTCGTACGACTCGCATGGGTGCTGTTCTACATTCGCCTCGTCCGTCATGTCGACGCCCTGCGCGGCAGCGCCCCCAAGCCCACGGTCTCGCAAGGCATCGTCGTGGCGTGGGCCGGCATGCGTGGGTTGGTGACGCTCGCAACCGCCCTCGCACTCCCGGCTTCGTTTCCGGGTCGCGACCTGATCGTGTTGAGTGCGCTCGCCGTGGTACTCGGCACGCTCGTCGTGCAGGGGCTGACCCTGGGCCCGCTCATCGGCCTGCTCCGTCTGAAGCCGGACACCTCGTTCGATCGCGAGCTATCCATCGCGCGCGTCGCGCTTTTGAACTCGGCAATCGCCGCACTCGAGGCGCGCGACGGGGAGCCCGCCGATCGATTGCGCGCTGACTACCGCGCTGCGCTGGCTGTGGCATCCGACGGCCATCACCCGCGCGCGGTCATGGAGATCGACAAGTTGCGCCGCCGAAGCGTGATCGCGCAGCGTCGCACACTCGCCGACCTGCGTCGAGACGGCTCGATCGATGACGACGTCTTTCGTGCGCTCGAACAGGAACTCGACTGGGTGGAGCTCGCCGTTTCACCACCGGGCCGCTTCGAGCTCGTCGAAGGATGACCAGGTGGCTATCGTCGAACGCGCGCGCTTGCGCCGCCGTCGCATGAACGTCAGCGCGCGTTCCAACCGTTCACGGGACCACCGTGGAAGAATGCGCTGGGCAGCATCACGCCGTCCTTCTTGAACACCATGCCGTTCTTGAGCACGAACCGCACGTCGCGCAGCGCATCGATCTGTTCGATGGGGTTACCCGTCACGGCGATGAGATCAGCGATCATCCCCACCCTGATCGGCCCACGGGTCGCTTCGGTTTCGCTCACCTTGTAGCCGCTCGTCGTCATCGCACGCAGGATGTCGGCGTTCGGAATCCTCGCCGCCTTCCACGTCTCGATGAATTCGATCGCGACCTCGCCACGCGTCTTGCCCGGGACGTAGTAGTCTGCGTCCGTCGAGAACGTGAGCGGCGTCTTGTTCTCCCACGCGTTGCGCAGCATGGCCACCGTCTTGTCGTAGCGCTGCTGCGTCGTGTGGCCGGTGAGCGAGATCGGCGTCTCTGTGCCCGCGCGCCAGACACCCTTGGCCGCCATCTGCTTGTGCAGCTCGTCGGTCATGCCGTTGTCGTGGGCGATCGACCAGATGCCCGCCTCCACTGCGCGCTTTCCGCCGTCGATCGTCTGCACATGCCCTTCCACCTTCAGTCCCGCCTTGGCCGCTTCGCGGATCACCAGCCGGATCTCGTCGGTCGTGTATCCCCACGGCTTGCAGTCCACACAGATCTTGATCACGCGCGCACCGAACAGCGCGTTCTGCCGGACTGCCTTCACGATCTCGTCGGGCGTGTCCGCGTCCAGATACTCCGGGTAGACGATCTTGTGGTCGATCGCCATCTCCGGCGTGGGCGAGAACTGGCCGCCCATGCCGCCGATGATCAGGCCACTCGGAATGATTGTCGGGCCGGGAACCCAGCCTTGTTCGATCGCGGTGCGCAGGGCGACGTCGGCATAGTTGCCATTGTTTCCCATGTCGCGCACGATGGTGAAGCCGGCGGCGAGCATCTGGATGCCGTTCGATACCGCCTGAATCGCCCGTAGCGGCGTGGGGTCCAGCATGTAGGTGAAGTAGTAGGTGTTTCGCTCCGGGACTTCCTTGTAGGTGAGGGCGAGGTGATTGTGCGCGTCCACCAGCCCTGGCAGCACGGTGAGCGCCGAGAGATCGATCACCTCGGCACCCGCGGGAATGGCGACATTGGGGCCGATCGCCGTGAACTTTCCCTTCTCCACGAGAATCACCTGGTTCGTGGAGACCGTACCTGCGTCCGGATCGACGAGACGTCCAGCGCGGATTGCCGTCACCTGCGCGGAGGCGCCGGCGCTGACGACGAGTTGCAGTAGTAGGGCGCACATGAGTGCGCGTGCGGGCCTGGGTCGTGACATTGTCGGCATGATGCGTGGCGTGGGTCTGGGTAGTTTGGACATCGGCCGTGGCTGACCGAAGCAGGTGCGGACGGGCGCGCGCGTCCGCGGCGTCTTGGCGTATAAGGATGCCCGCGCGTATGGGTGTCAAGCGATGCACCGATATACGAGCGCCGGCGCAGGGAACGAGCGAGAACGCGAGCGAGGACGGAAACTTCATCGTACCCTCCTAACGTTCGCCGGCATGCCGCACGGACGATTCCGTTGGGTCACGATCAGCGCCGAGTTCTCTGAATGAAGACGTTTCGCGTGATTCCTGTATTCGCCGGCGCACTGGACGCGGTCGGTCGCGCCATGATCGCTCTCGGCGCCATGGTCACCCTGCTCGGTGGTGGCGGGTGCACGGGCACGTCCGACACTGCGAAGGCACGCCCTGCTGTCTCCGCCGACTCACTCGGCTTCCCCGCACCCGACCGGCCCACGTCGACGATTGTCGCGCCACGCTGGACCGATGAAGACGAGCGCGATCGCCTCGATGAAGCCGCACGAGTGATCGCGCTCGCCCGCGTGCGTCCCGGCATGACCGTGGCCGACATTGGCGCAGGTGATGGCTACTATGTCGCGCGTCTCTCGCCCCTCGTCGGACCCACCGGCCGCGTGCTCGGCGAAGATATCATGCCGGAGTATCTCGACCTCCTGCGGCGCAGGGTGGCGCGTGAAGGCCTCGGCAACGTGGATGTCGTGCAGGGAACGCCCGACGATCCACGGCTCCCGCGTCGTTCGGTCGACGTGGCACTCCTCATTCACATGTATCACGAGATCACTCGGCCATTCGAGCTGCTCTGGCATCTGTCGGCTGCCATGAAGCCCGGCGGGACGGTTGCGATTCTCGATCAGGACGGCCCCACGGACCGCCACGGTACGCCCCCCGCATTGCTCACCTGCGAACTCGGAGCCTTCGGGTTCACGGAAACGAGTCGCACGACACTCGGCGATGGCGCGTACGTGGCACTGTTCAGCGTGCCGACAGAACCGGTGGCTCCTGCCAGAGTGCGGGCGCGGTTGTCGGCGCGGCCATGTGCCGTGGCCAGGTGATTCCGGACTGCGGCGCCTGGCAACTTCAGCGCGAACGGCCACGTCGAGAGGTGGCCGTCGCTCTTTTCGTTCTTCAATCCCTTCAACGACTTACATGCATGGCCAGGGAGGGAATCGAACCCCCGACACGCGGATTTTCAGTCCGCTGCTCTACCAACTGAGCTACCTGGCCCCGGACGAAACCACCGCCCGTCCCCGGAGTCGCCCCCGGTCCCGGCCATCAGTCTAACGAACTCGCTTCGCCCATGGTACTACTCTGGGACGCCATGCGTTTGAGCGCTCAGAACACGGATATCGCCCGAACCGTCGCGATACCATAGATTGGCGGGTCGTCGGAGAGGCTGGTTGTCCGACCGGCCCGGCGTCCACCACGCTCGCGACGTTGCTGCTCCCTCTTCGCGTCCTTCCGTAAGTGACCGGCTCGTTACCCCGCCGCATTCTTCTCATGGCACGCGGACACCTATAATTTTTTCACGCCGCTCTCCGCCGATTTCCTCAGGCAGGGTTGGTTGTGGCGATGCGCGTTACTCTCAATTCGGGGAAGTCCATTACATGAGCATCATCAAGAGGCTGTTCACGCGGTCTTCGCTCCTCGCGGTCCTGCTGGCCGTCGGAGCATCGGCCGCAAACGCGCAGGGCGTAACGACATCGTCGCTCACCGGCACGGTCCTCAATCTGGGCGGGGCACCCGTCGCTGGGGCGAGGGTGACTGCCATCCATCAGCCATCCGGAACCACCTACCAGGGGATCACCCGGACCGGTGGCCGGTTCACGATTCCGGGCATGCGCGTCGGTGGGCCATATACGGTCACCGCACGCATCATCGGATTCTCGCCGGAAGTCCGCCCGAACGTCTTCCTCAGCCTCGGCGTCGCTTCCGACCTCGCGTTCACCATGCG
>JBDSSY010000321.1:0-3108 GCA_039928585.1 Gemmatimonadaceae bacterium
GGCATCCTGTTGATTCCGTTCGCCGTCGTGGCGTACGGCATCGCCGTCGCCGGACTCGTCACGCTGGGTTTCCTCGCTGTCGCGCGGATCGTCGGCGGGGCGATCTCGCGCTCCACGCGGGACACCACGGTGCGCTCACGTGCACTCGCGTCGCTCGCCGTGGGACTCGCCATTTTCTTCGCGCTCTGGCTGACGGGTGCGGCACTGACCTGGTCGCCGCTGGCCGCCACGATCGCGCGCGCCGTGGCGCTCGCGGCAACGTGGATGGCGATGACGCTGGGACTCGGGTCGGCCATCCTCTCGCGCGCCGGCACGCACCGCAGGGTGGCGGCCGGCACCAGGCCGGTCGAGCTCGCGGCGTGGCAGACACCGACGCCACTGACGGGCGTGATCGCTGCACGACGCCCCGTCGCCACCGCAGGAGACCGCGCATGACCTCCATGTTCCGGGCGCTCGTGTTGTTGTTCCTCGCCGTTCCGTGGTACGCTGTCATCGCGCAGGACGGTCCGCTCTGGCGCACACTCGACGTCTCGCGGCAGCTGCGCGATTCGCTCCCCAAGCGCGTGCGCCTGCAGTACGACGCCGGCACGCTGGATGTGCGGGGCACCAGTGATCCGCTGTTGTACGCCATGCACCTCCGGTACGACGAGACACGTGCGGAGCCGCTGCATCGATTCGACGCGGCCGAGCAGCAGGTCGTGCTCGGGCTCCGCTCGCTCGGACGAGGCATGCATGTCTCCAACGGAGAGGATCGCGGCGGGTCAGGCGAGTTGAAGCTGGCGCTCCCCCGCGTCGTCCCGCTGGACGTCGAGCTCGAGCTCGGCGGAACCAGGTCGACGCTCGAGCTGGGCGATCTCTCGCTCCGCTCACTCCGTCTCGAGTGCGGCGCGACCGATGCGCAACTGCTCTTCTCACGGCCCAACCGCATCGCGATGCGCGAGATGCAGGTGGATGTAGGAGCGGCCGACTTCATGGCGCTGAACCTCGCGAATGCCAACGCCGATCAGATTCGCGTGCGCGGGGGCGTCGGCGTCGTGGATCTCGAGTTCGGCGGTACCTGGACACGCGACCTCGACGTCACGACGCGCCTCGCCGTGGGAAAGCTCATCCTGCGCATTCCGTCGGACATCGGCGTGCGCCTCGATGTCCAGCGGCTCGCCGCGGGCTTCGATCACGACGGGTTCGTGAAGCGCGACGGTGCCTGGTACTCCGAGAACTGGGACCGCGCTCCGCACAAGCTCCGCGTGCGCGCCGAGACGGTGTTCGGCAAGATCGAGGTACGCCACTCGAGCCGCTGATGTGTACGGCCACTTCCACTGCCGAGCTGACAGCTCCGAGCTGTCAGCCTGAGAAGTGAGTACGGCGGAAGGGCAACGGCGTTCCCGCAGTTCGTCCCGATGGCGCCCCGCCACTGCCCTCTCTCGTCGCACACCAGACAACGATCAATTCTCTCAGCTCACAGCTTGAAGCTGTCAGCTCGGCCCGGCTAACTCACCACTGCCCTCTGCCCAGTGATGGCCCATGCCTTGCCCCGGTGCCTGGTGAACAATCTCACCACGCACCCGTCGCATTCATGATCATTCAGGGCTATGTCGTTGCTCCGCTCGTGAAGCAGACGATGCGGGAGATCATCGAAGATCGCATCCCGTCGCTCGCCGCCGAGACGGCGTACTATTTTTTCTTCTCGCTCTTTCCGCTGTTGTTGTTCCTGACGCCGCTCCTCGCCGTAATGGGCAACGGTACCGAGCTGATGGAGTCGCTGCTTGCGCGGATGTCCGCCACGCTCCCCGCCGACGCGCTCTCGCTCGTGCGGCGCACGCTCGGCGAGATCGTGACGTCGAGCGGCGGCGGCGGGGTGATGACGCTGGGCGCCCTGCTTGCCGCTTGGTCCGGTTCCAACATCTTCGGTTCGTTGATGAATGCGCTGAACGTGGCGTACGACGTCAGTGAGACGCGCCCGCTCTGGAAGCGGCTGCTGCTCCGGCTGGCCTGCGTCGTCATCGCCGGCGTGGTGGTGCTCCTCGCCACGGCTGTCTTCCTCGACGGCGAGCGTCTCGCCAGCTGGGTCGGCGAGTCCATGCGGCTGGGTCAGGTTGGCGTCATGGTGGTGACGGTGCTCGAGTTCGTGCTCGCGTTCGCGCTGCTCGTGGCCCTCGGCGTGCTGCTCTTTCGCCTGCTGCCCAACGTGAAGCAGCGCTGGTCGCACCTGATCGTCGCATCTCTCGTGACGACCCTGTTGTGGATCGTGGCCACCCTGCTCTTCCGGGCGTACGTGCAGAACTTCGCGTCGTTCAACAAGACGTACGGCACCATCGGCGGCGTCATTGCCCTGCTCTCCTGGATGTACTACACCACGTTCGTCGTGCTATCGGGTGGCGAGTTCGCGTCCGAGCTGCATCACGGCACAGGTGCGGTAGGTCCCGAAAAGGGGGCGACGTACCTGGGGCGCATCGTGTCGGAGAGCGGACCAGGACACGCGTCCATGTCGCAGTCGACGCGGCACACGGGTGCTGACATTCCGCGCACGCCAGCCTGACCCGCGCTCGACGATCGTCGCCGGCGTGCGACGGACGTCATCCCTGCGGAAGCAGCACGACCTCGCTTCCACGCGCCAGGGCGAGATGCGCCGCGGCACTTCCATCACGCCGGGCAATCTCCACCAGCCCACTCGAGCCCACCAGCGCGACGAGCGCGCCCGGCTCGACGTCGGCGTAGGTTCGCGCGACCGACAGCCGATGCGCGCCCACGGCGAGCACGCCACCTCGCCGTGCCATCAGGTTCGTGACGGCATTGCCGAACCGGTCGATCGTGATGACGACACCGGCGATGGCGCCATCGGCTCGCCGCGTAGCCTCGGGTGTTCGGCGGACAACCGGGTCGCTGCACGGATCGCCGAGCGCGTCGAGCGCGATTCCCTGCGCCAGCTCGGCCGCTGCAGGCGCGAACACGTCGCGGCCATGAAAGGTCGGCGCCGCTGACGACGGGACGGCGAGCGAGACGCAGCGCATGCCGGCATGCAGCAGCGCGGGAGACAGCACGCCGTTGTCCGGACCCACGAGAAAGCGATGTTCGCTCTCCACCGCGAGCGCGGCACGGCCGCTGCCTACA
>JBDSSY010000322.1:0-13163 GCA_039928585.1 Gemmatimonadaceae bacterium
TCGCCTTCGTTCTTCAGCCACTTGACCAGGCGCCCCTCTTCCATCGTGGGAGAGAGCGCCTCCATGAAAACCTTGGTTGCCATGTTCGGTGATCCGTCAGTCGAGGTACATGACTTTTCGCACTGCGGCGATGGTCTTCGGCAGATCCGGCTTCGCCGCCTTCTCGAGGCTCTTGGCATACGGCATCGGTACGTCCTCCTGATGCACGCGGACGACAGGGGCGTCGAGGTTGTCGAAGCACTCGCGCTGGATGTAGTCCACCACCTGCGCGCCGACGCCGCACACCGCCCAGCCCTCCTCCAGCACGACGGCGCGATTCGTCTTGTTCACGGACGCGGCGATCGCGTCGATGTCGATGGGGCGAATGGTGCGCAGGTCGACGACGTCGAGCCGGATGCCTTCCTTCGCCAGCTGGTCGGCGGCCTGCATCGCGACGAGGACCATCTTCCCATGCGTGATGATTGAGCAGTGATCCCCTTCGCGCTTGAGGTCGGCCTTGCCGATGGGAATGGTGTAGTCCCCATCGGGAACCTCGCCCTTGGTGTTGTACAGCATCTCGCCCTCGAGCACGCACACCGGATTGTCGTCGCGAATGGCGCTCTTGAGCAGCCCTTTCGCGTCGTACGGCGTGCCGGGTGCGATCACCTTGAGGCCAGGGATGTGCGCGAGCCAGGACTCCCACGCCTGCGAATGCTGCGCGGAGAGTTGCATCGCCGCGCCATTGGGGCCGCGGAAGACGATCGGCATCTTGTACTGTCCACCCGACATGTAGAGCATCTTCGCCGCCGCGTTCACGACCTGGTCGATGGCGAGCAGGGCGAAGTTCCACGTCATGAACTCGATCACCGGACGAAGTCCGACCATGGCCGCGCCGACACCGATGCCGGCGAACCCGAGCTCGGTGATCGGCGTGTCGACGACGCGCATCTCGCCGAACTCCTGGAGGAATCCCTTCGAGACCTTGTACGCGCCCTGGTAGACGGCGACTTCCTCACCCATGAGGAAGACGCGGTCGTCCCGCTGCATTTCCTCTCGGATGGCCTGGCCGAGTGCGTCGCGATATGTGATTACTGGCATCTGCCGGTCAGGTGTGGGTGTCCGCGTACACGTCTTCGTACAGCGCCTCGATCGGCAGCTCGGGACTTGCATCGGCAAAATCCCACGCATCCTGGACGACGGCCTTGATCTCCTCGTCGAGCGCCTGCAGTTGATCCTCGGTGAGTTCGCCGCTGCGCTCCATGCGCGCACGAAGCAGCGAGATGGGGTCGCGCTTCATGTATTCCTCAAGCTCGGCCTTCGTGCGATAGGTGCCGCTCACCGCGTCGGACATCGAGTGACCCATGAAGCGATAGGTGCGCACCTCGAGCAGCGTCGGGACCTGCTCCTTTCGTGCACGATCGATCGCCTCGCCTACCGCCTCGCGCACGGCGAAGACGTCCTGTCCGTCACACTGGGCTCGCGGCATGTTGTACGCGGCGCCACGCTCGTAGATGTCGTGAATGGCCGACGCGCGCTCGAGCGACGTGCCCATGCCGTACCGATTGTTCTCGATGATGAACACGCAGGGAAGCTTCCACAGTCCGGCCATGTTGAGTGCTTCGTGAAAGGCACCGGTGTTCACCACCGACTCGCCCATGAAGCAGACGATGACCTGATCGCCGCCGCGGTACTTGATCGCGAACCCGACACCGGCCGCGATCGGGACATGGCCGCCAACGATGCCGTGGCCGCCGAGGAAGTTGAGATTGGCATCGAACATGTGCATCGAGCCGCCCTTGCCGCGCGCGCAACCGTCCTGGCGACCGAACAGCTCTGCCATCACCGCCCGCGGGGTCATGCCGCGCGCGAGCGCCTGTCCGTGGTCACGATAGGTCGTGATGACGTAGTCGTCCGGTCGCAGGAGCGAGATGGAGCCGGAACTGACCGCTTCCTGTCCGATATAGAGATGACAGAATCCGCCGATCTTCCCGAGAGCGTACGCCTCCGCGGTGCGCTCCTCGAACCGACGTTGCAGCAGCATGGAGCGCAGCAGCGTCATGTTCAGCGCGGCGTCGGATTTCGTGTCCCCCTTGGGGGTGTCGGGTTTCTTCTTGGTCGCGGTAGCCATGGACGGCGGAAGGACGGGGAAGCGAGGACGGAGGAGTGAGGAGTGAGGACCAGGAACTAAAGGCGGGAGTGGGGAGCGGGAAGCTGTGAGCTGTGAGTGCGGTGTGACGGCTTCGCCGTCACACCCCCGCGGCCACGACCTGCTCCCAGGCGTGATAGCTCGAGCGCACCAGCGGTCCGCTCTCCACATGGCGAAAGCCCATCTCCATGCCGATCTCGTACAGCGTACCAAACTCCGCTGGGGTCACGTACCGGTCGAGCGCCACGTGTCCGTCGGACGGACGCAGATACTGACCCAACGTGAGAATGTCGACGTCGACCGCGCGAAGATCCTTCATCACCGCCACGATCTCCTCATTCGTCTCGCCCATCCCGAGGATCATCCCGGTCTTGGTGGGAATGTGCGGCGCGAGCCGTTTCGACGTCGTAAAGATGTTCATCACGCGCTCGTAGCGTCCGCCCGGCCGGCACTTCTTGTAGAGCCGAGGGACCGTTTCGGTATTGTGATTGTAGATGTCCGGCTCCGCTTCGAGCACGGTGCGGATGGATTGCTCGTTGCCCTGGAAATCCGGGACGAGCACCTCCACGGAGGTCTCCGGATTGCGGAGCTTGATCTGTCGAATCGTCTCGGCAAACGCCCACGCACCGAAGTCGGGCAGGTCGTCGCGGTCCACTGATGTGAGGACAATGTGCTGGAGCTTCATGACGGTCGCGGCCTCGGCGACCCGATCGGGCTCGGACGGGTCGTACCGGGGTGGCCGACCGTGCGCGACGGCGCAGTACGCGCAGTTGCGCGTGCACACGTTGCCGAGGATCATGAACGTGGCCGTGCCGTGCTCCCAGCACTCGCCCACGTTTGGGCAACGCGCTTCCGCGCACACGGTGTTGAGGTCGAGGTCCGCCATGAGCTGCTTGAGGCGGAGGTAATTCGGCCCACCCGGCGCCTTCACCTTGAGCCAGGACGGCTTGCGCTCGGGGAGCGCGGGCACCTGATGGCGCCCCATGATCTGATAGAGTGCTTCGCCCATGACGGCTGATCTGACGGTCGAGCGGTCGGACGGTCGGACAGCGACGGCCAGACCAGAAAACGGACCCCGAACGAACACGGGGAGGCGGGCGCAACGTGTTGACGCAGCGGAAACTAGCGCGCGCACCTCGGAGGGCTAGGAGTGCTAACCATTAAAATGGTAAATAACAGGTTATCAGAGCCATTCTGCATTCATCAGGTCGCCGCGGGCTCCGAGCTTTCAGTTCGGAAGTAGCAACTTCAGACTGTAGTCAGGAGTTCTGGGAGTCACGGTCCACGGCCGAGCTGACAGCTTCGAGCTGTGAGTGCTCAGAAGTGAGAACTGTGGCACCGCAGGGGACGTTCCGCCGTTCGTCACGACCGCGCCCCGCTATTGCGCGCTCTCCCCGCGCAGTGGTCCACGACGAGCGCTGTCAGCTGACAGCTTGAAGCTGTGAGCTCGGCAGTGCCAACTCCCGACTGCAGCCGAGCGTGGTTGGTCTCACGACTGCCAAAAGGATGAAACCTGCGCGTCGGACTCGCGTACGGACCTCAGACTCGCACGGGAGACCGCCAGATGTTGCGCACCATCTTCATGATCGGCTTGTTCGCAGTCGCGGGACTGTTCGTCCTCCGAATCGTGTTCGGACTGTTCGGCGTCGTGCTCGGCGTCTTCGGCGGCCTGATCGGTCTCGCCATCAAGATCGCGATCGTCGGTGCGCTGATCTATCTGGTCATCCGCATCTTCAGCCCAGAGACGGCGCGCCGGTTGCGGGAGCGGTGGTCGGGGACACGGTACTGAGCCCCGCGTCCAGCGCCTGCACGACTGCCCACACCAGCAGTGGCACCATGATCTCGTGGTGGCCCGTGATCTCGTAGCCCTTGCCGCTGTGCAGCGTAGGCCGCTGCACCACGTTCATCCGCGGGCGATAGTGCCGCTGCATGTCGAGATCGACGCTCGTGAAGGCTTCCGGCTTTCCGCCCCCGAGATTGCGCGCGATGGTGAGTGCCTTGAGGAAGACCTCGGGCATGATCACCGCGCTGCCCAGGTTGAGTACCACGCCGCCATCGTCGAGGCGGATGAGCGAATGTGCAAGGCGGCGGAAATCGCGATGGCTGGTGTCGCCGATCGCCGCGCCGCTCGCGGCGGGATGCTGATGGATGATCTCGGCGCCAAGTGCAGCGTGCACGGAAATCGGGATGCTGAGCCGGCGCGCCGCGAGCAGCAGCGACAGTTCGGGGTTGGCGAGCGATGGCGCGCGCTCGAGGGCCACTCCGAGCGACTCGCCCATGCCCTGTCCGGCCTGCATGCCCGCCACGAACGCGTCGTTCATCTCGCGCCCCGTTTCCTCGGCCATGCCGAACGTGCCGTCCCTGAGACCCGCCGCCACGTCCTCCGATGTCGCGCCGAATCGGGCGATCTCGAAATCGTGAATCGCGCCTGACCCATTCATCGCGACGTGCGTGATGACGCCGCGCGTCATGAGCTCGATCAGTGTGGGAGCGAGTCCCGTCTTCACCACGTGTCCGCCCAGCATCACCACCACGCCGCGCTGCCGACCGGCGGCACTCGCGATCGCGCGCACCACGGCGAGAAAATCACGGGCGACGAGCACGTTGGGGAGCGCACGAAGGAACGCGCCGAAGCTGCGGTCGTTGCCCGGCGGCTGCGCGAACTCACTCGCGTTCACCTTGTTGGGCCGGACGGCGACCGGCACGGTGCGCACGGCCGCGAGATCAGCTTCGCCGGGCCGCGCGCCGGCGTGGGTCGTGTCGACTGCGCGGCGCGCGTCGCCCGCCGCGCTGCCGGATTCTACGGCTGGCGGACGGTCGCGCCGGCCTGGGCTGGGCGGTACGATTTGAGATACAGGTTGAGGGAGCCGAACGAAAGTCCCGACTTCATCTGCAGCATGATGCGATTCTCGTCGTCCGAAAGCCAGATCTCCGCGCGGCCATTCTCCGAGAAGATGCCCGGCGTCTTGATGACGGGTTGCACGACGATGGCATCGAAGGCGCCGGCGGGAACGGAGATCCGTTCCTTTCGCAGCACCTTGATCGTGACCGGGTTGCGGTCGGGTCGGAAGTAACGCTCGAAGCTGTAGGTCTCGCCCACGGCAAGCGGAATCGTGCGCAGAAAATAGAGAAACGATCCGTCGTCGAGCGGATTCTTCACGCTCGCCCTCGTCGTGTCCTCGCCACTCTCCTGATAGACCGCGCGCTCGGGAAAGATGTCGTAGGAGCGCTCGACATCGCGCCGGCCCTCGTTCAGGTCCTGTCGGAAGCGGAGCGAGTTGCCGGTGTGGCGATCGATCCAGCTCTCGTACTGGTCGTTGACGCGATAGAAGAACGTGCCGCCGCGCACCTGGAAGATCGTGTGCCAGGTAGACCGGCCCCGAACATCCTGCACGTCGAACACTTCCATCGAGCCGGAGCCGACGCGCAGCTTCCCGAACTTGACGTCGTACACCAGGCGTTCGCCGACGCCGTATGGAACCGGCGTGGCGCCATTGGCCCGCTCCTGTGCATCCACGGGCGTCACAAGCAACAGCGCGAGCGCGATGGCATGGTGAGCGGCGCGACGCACGCGGGAGATCATGCGCGAACCGCCGGCCCGCCGCGTCGCCCTGCGGCACGAGCGAAGCGCAAGAGCGTCAGCGCGTCGGACCATGGCCGGATGCGAGATGCACGCTCGCGGACGTCGTAGCGGGGCGAGAGCTCCACCGTCTCGACGCGGCGCGCATGAGGCGCCGCCCTGAGCAGCAGGTCCGCGGTCGCGCTCCATCCGTCCCCCTCGAGCAGCGGAGCGTCGCCGCGCTCCTTCAGCAGGTCACGAAGCACGGAGACGCGGAACAGTCGCAGCGAGGAAAACAGGTCCTTCACTCCGGCGACGTTCACGAACGCACGCACGACCCACGGTGCGACGCGCCGCAGTGAGCGGACGGGCGCGGGAACGGTCGCGGCATCCGCGGGTCGCTCGCCGATGACGATATCGGCGCCGCCGTCGAACCGCTTGATCAGCTCCGGCAGATGCTCCGGCTGATCGGTGAAGTCCGCCTGCACGAAGATCACGGCGTCGCGCCGTGGATATCGCGTGCGCCGCGAGGCCTCCCGGCACAACGCATCGACGGCTGCAGCGTACCCGACTCGCGCTCCGCCCAGCACGGTGAGGGGCATCACAGACTTGTACGGCGCGAGGATGTCAGCCGTGGCATCGGTGCTCCCGTCGTCGAAGACGATGACCTCGTACTCGCGCGGATGCTCCTGGAACACCTTGCGCAGGCGCCAGAGGAGCAAGCCGATCGTGGGGGCCTCGTTGTAGGCGGGAATGCAGAAGTACAGCACGTGCTCCTCGATGGCGCGGGTGGGGACCGCAGGCAAGGTATGGCGCGCACCGTGATGCTCGCCACCCTGCAGAGTGGGCGCTGACGTTGATACCCCGACGACTCCGCAGCGTTCGCTACGCAACCGGTGTGGATATCCGCCGAGCGCGGTCGCGGTTCCTCGCCCGGCACGGGCGCATCAGTCGGAAACCACCGACGATCCGGGTCGTCCACAATACTGAGCGCATCGATCGACACATCCATCGCCGGCGCGGGTAACGGGAGACGAGGAGGACATGGCCACATGATTCTCGCAGACACTCGGCATCATCTTACGCGCGACGACGCGCAACTGGTGGCGCGCCTGATCGCGCGCGATTCGGGCACTGAGCTCTCGCAGGTGGAGACGGAGCTCGCCGACCATGGCATCGATACGGTGCTCGACGACCCGCGACTGCCGGCCGCGCTGCTCCGCTCACGGCAGGGCGCCTGCGCATCGCTCCCGCTGTTCGCCTATGTCATGGTGCGACACGCACTGACGCGACTGGGCGAGGACGATCGCCTCGTCGCCGACTACCTCGCGTCGCTCATGCTGCACTTCGGGTTGCGCGATCGCGCGTGGCGTGTCGGGGAGTCGGACGACCAGATCTATGCCAGCCTCGTCGACCTGGCCGCTGACGTGAACGATCGCGATGGCAGGCGCAGCTTTCTGGTGCGTACCCATCTCGGGAACTATGCACTATGGGTGAGTGGATTCTTTCCCGATTACATCGAGCATCGCCGCTGGCGGCGCGGCGGCCCCGACCTCGACTACTACGAGGAGATGGGCCGGCGCGGCTTTCAACTCGCGGCCGATCATCGGCTCGCCGAGAATCACGGCCTCGCGACACTGTACGCCACTGCGGCAGAACGCTTCGGACTGCTCCGCGCCGCGCTCAACGACGTCAGCGACACGATGCTCTTTCCCGATCGCTACTCGCCTGATCGCCTCATCCGGCAGGTCACGAACGAGGCGCGCTGGCGCCGCGCAAGCTGACGAGCCGTTCACGGACCGCTGCGCCAAACGCGGCAAACAGCGCCCGATCCCAGCTTTCGGCTGTGGCCGTGAGCTCTTCAGGGTGCCACTGCACGCCGGTCATCCACCAGTCCTCGTCCGCCCAGTCCACCCCCTCCACGACGCCGTCGGGTGCATGGGCCACGGCCACGAGTCCCTCGCCGATACGAGAGATGGCCTGATGGTGCAGCGAGTTGGTCGTCACCCGAGTCGCTCCGATGGCCGACGATAGCCGCGAACCCGCAACGAGGAGCACCTCGTGCACGCGGTCGCTGCGACCGAACGGTCCATCGTGTGGCAGCGCGGCAGGCCGCTCCGAGGGCAGATCCTGCACGAGTGTGCCCCCCAATGCGACGTTCGCGATCTGGACGCCGCGGCAAATCGCGAGCGTGGGGAGTCGACGGTCGCGCGCCGCCCGCACGAGCGCCAGCTCGAACGCATCGCGCTCCGCGTGGACTGCCCCCAGCGATGGATGCGGCGCGCTGCCGTAGTGGGACGGATCGACATCCTCGCCGCCTGTCAGGATCAGACCGGCCATGCCGTCGAGCATCGCGTCGGCATCCTCCCTCGGCAGCACCGGCAGCACATACGGCCGCAGGCCGGCGGCCCTTGCCGCGTCGATGTACGACACGTTCGCGCGCGTGCGCATCACGTCACGGATGACTTCCGTCGTCGCCGTAATGGCAACGGGCGGTAATGGGATCGCGATGACATCAGCGAGGTTGCGGGCGCGCGAGTGCATCCTGTATTCTAAAGGCTGGCGTTCGGCAGCTCCAGCGCCGCGTCGCCCCGTGTCTCCCTGCGTCCAGCGCGCTCCGGGCCTCGCATGTTCGACTCTTTCCGCCAAACACTCCGCGACCTGATGGATCGCGCCACTCCGCCCGAAGCGCGCCGCGCGGGACTCGCGCGCATGAAGCAGACGCTCGTGACGGCGCGCATGGGTCTCGATGACCTGCGTGCCGGCATCGCGACGACGCGCCGGCGACTCGACGCGGAGCGGCGCGAGCTCGAGACGATGCAGCGCCGAAAGGGGCAGGCTTCAGCGATCAACGACGCGGAGACCGTGGCCCTCGCGGCGAAATACGAAGGGCACCACGCCGAGCGTGTCGCCGTGTACCAGCGCAAGCTGGAGGCGCAGGACGCGGAGCTCTCGATCGCCGAGCGCGAGGTGGCCGACATGGCGTCGGAGCTGAAGGGCGCAATGCTCGGCAGTGCGACGCCCGACAGCACGATCGGCGCGAATGCGAGAGCCGCGGCGGCGGAAGCCGACGAGGCAGCGGGAGATGGCGCGCGCGACGCGGACGAGTTCGACGCGATGGGCCGAGCGCGCGCGCGGTCGGATCGCGATGCGGACGCCGACCGTCGGCTCGCGGAACTGAAGCGCCGCATGGGCAAGTAGCCCGCGTGACGTCGCGCCGTCTCGGGTCGGCGCTGGTGCTGGTGCTGTCGATCGGTTCGGCCGCCTCGGCCGCCGCGCAGGCTCCCCCATCGCGCGCGCCCTCGGGCCGGCCGATTGTCTCCTGTGCCGGCCAGCCGATCAACGACATCGTCATCTACTCCGACGCGCCGACCGTTGCGAGCCTCGCGCGCGTGCCGCGACTGGCGTCCATGGCACGGGCGTTTCACGCCACGACGCGACCCGAGTTGATCCGTCGCTTCCTCCTCCTGGAGCCCGGCGACGCATGCAACGAGCAGCGCCGCGCCGACTCGGAGCGCATCCTGCGCGCGCAACCCTACATCGCCGAGGCCGACGCGTTCGTCGTGGCCAACGAGTCGGGCGGGGTGGATCTCGAGATTGCGACCAGTGACGAGGCGGCCATCGTGTTCGGGGGAAATGTGCGCGCCGCCTCGCCGCACCTCACCTCGGTGCTGGGAGGTAGCGCGAACGTGGCAGGGCAGGGGCTGTATGCCGCCGTGAGCTGGAGAGACGGCGCGAGCTTTCGCGATGCAGTCGGCATCCGGATCATCGATCACCAGTTTCTCGGTCGCCCGTGGACGTTCTCGGTCGAAGGCGAACGCGCCTCGCTCGGCGGGTCATGGCGCAGCGAGGCCGCGCACCCGTTCCTCACCGACCTGCAGCGCGTCGGCTGGCGTGTACGCCTCGGTCAGGCCAACGGCTTCGTCGAGCTGCGTCAGCCGGACGGCATTCGTCCGCGCGTTGCCCTGCAGCGGGGCTTCTTCGATGTAGGGGGCATTCTTCGCGTCGGAAACGTGGGCCCGCTGCGCCTCGTGGGCTTCTCGCTCACGGGCCTGCAGGAACGTCCTGGTGACCGGCTCACACTCCCCGAATCCGGCATCGTGCGTGACATCGGACCGGTGCCGGCCCCATTCGTCCGACACCGCATCCTCCGGGCGAATGCGTTGATCGGGGTCCGAAAGATCGCCTTCGCCCGCCTCGAGGGAGTCGACGCGCTGACAGCGGTGCAGGACGTGCCCATCGGACTACAGCTGGGCATGCTGTTCGGTCGCAGCCTGCCCAAGCCGGGCGAGCGTGAGGAGGAAGACGTCTTTCTCGCGGGTGATCTGTACGTGGGCGCGACCACTGGTCGAATGACCTCCCGGCTCCAACTCCAGGCGGAGGGACGACGGCCAATCGGATCCAGGTCGTGGGACGGAGTGATCGCCACGGGCCGTGTCACCAACTACACCAGAATCTCGTCCCGGCACCGCAATCAGCTCGCGCTGGAGTTCAGCGGCGCCTACCGGCAACGGACCCCGTTTCAACTGCTGCTCGGCGTGCCGGAGGGTGGTGTCCGGGGATACGAGGAATCGTACTACGCCGGCGGCCAACGATTGGTGGCACGCACCGAGCAGCGCTACGTGCTCGGCAACATTCGCGGTGCGGCCGACGCCGGTGTGGCCGTGTTCGGCGATGTCGGGCGCCAATGGGCCGGCGACGTCCCGTACGGGGTGACGACTTCCATCAAGGCGTCACTCGGCGTCAGCCTGCTCGCGTCGATTCCGCCACGCTCGGCGCGCGTCTGGCGCGCCGATCTCGCCTTTCCGGTGACCGGCGGTGCGAACGCGCGTTGGACGCTCAGCTTCACGAACGCCGATCGGACGGCTTTCGTGTTCCGCAATGCCCGGGACGTGGCCGTGGGCAAGGAAGTCACCGTACCGACGTCGATCTTCGCCTGGCCGTAGCGGCCGGTCGCGCAAGGGCCAGGCATGCCCGCGGGCGGCGACCGGTCCGTCAGCGGATTGCTCCGTCGCTCCGATTCGCCATCATGTTCCGGATGGGAATGATCAGCACGCACAGCGCTGCGGTCGCGATGAACAGCGACATCGCCGTGCGCTGGAACAGGATCGGCATCTCCGTCAGCTTCTCGGGGTCCACGTTCCCGCCCACGATACCGGCAATGAGGTTGCCCAGCGCGATGGACGTGAACCAGGCGCCCATGGTGAGGCCCGCGAACCGCCGTGGCGCCAGCTTCGTCATCGAACTGAGACCGACGGGACTGAGCGCGAGCTCCCCGATGCTCTGGAAGAAGTAGCTGGCAATCAGCCACAGCATCGAGACGCGCACGACCGCGCCGCCGGAGATGACGCGATTGGACGCCGCCACCATGAGCAGAAATCCTATTCCGGCGAATGCGAGTCCGATGGCGAATTTTGCAGGACTCGAGAGATCCTTTCCACGACTGCCCAGCGCTACCCAGAGACCGCCCAGCACCGGCGCGAACATGATGACGAAGAGCGAGTTGACGGACTGCAGCCAGGTGGTCGGCATCTCCCATCCGAACAGCGTGCGGTCGGTGAAGTCGCGCGCGAACAGGTTGAGCGAGGTCGGTGCCTGCTCGAAGGCCGACCAGAACACGACCGAGAAGATGAACAGCACCAGCACCACCGCGATGCCCTTCTTCTCGTCACCGGTGAGGCCGGCGAAGAGAAACAGGTAGGCGAAATACAGCACCGCCATCGCGAGGATGATGTTCTTCATCATGTTGGCGATCGCCAGAGGCTGGACGGTGATCACGCCCGCCATCGCCAGGACGACCAGCAGCGCGATCACGACGAGCGACCCGAGGGTGATCGTGCGCACGCGCTGCCGTTCGGCGACGGTCCCGGCCGGAGTGGTGCCGATGGGGCCGAGCGTGTCCTGCGCACGCATGCGGAAGGTGAGTAGTCCTATGAGCATGCCGACGCCAGCCGCACCGAAGCCCCAGTGCCACCCCACGCGCTCTCCGAGAAAGCCCGTGATGAGCGGCGCGATGAGCGCGCCGGCGTTGATGCCCATGTAGAACACCGAGAAGCCGGCATCACGCCGCGCGCCGCCCTCGGGATACAGGTCGCCGACAATCGCCGAGATGTTGGGCTTGAGTAGCCCCGTACCCATGACGATGAGAATCAGCCCAAGGAAGAACGCCTGTTGCGCAAACAGCAGGGAGAGTGCGATGGAGAGGTGACCGAGCGCGATGAGCACACCGCCCCACCAGATCGCGCGCCGCAGCCCGAGCCAGCGGTCGGCGACCCAGCCGCCGGGCAACGATGCCAGATAGACGCTTGCGGCGTAGATGCCGACGATGGCCGACGCGGTGGCGCGATCGAAGCCGAATCCGCCACGCGTCAGCGCCGCCGTCATGAAGAGGACGAGCAGCGGTCGGATGCCGTAGTACGAGAAGCGTTCCCACATCTCGGTGAAGAACAGCGTCGACAGACCGCGCGGGTGGCCGAAGAATCCCCGGTTGTCGGTGATGTGCGCGATGCCCGCCGGCGGTTCGTCGTGCGTGAGCGCGCCCGCCTGCGGCTGCGTGAAGACCGGTTCGTTTCTGTCGGGCATCGATCAGCTCGAGGTGAGGTCGGACGAACGCGGTGCCGATGCGGCACCCCGATGTAGCGCGGCGCGAGGGAGGAAGAACTCGGGCGGCTTCGTGCCGCCTGCTGCCCGCTGTGCGTCCCACGACACCTGCGACGGCGGCTGCTTGATGCACGCCGCCCAGTGGCCGGGCCGCTTTTCTTCCAGTGGCGGGACGATCACCGCGCATGACGCGTCGCGCGCGGGGTGCTGGCATCGCGGGTGGAAGACACAGCCGGTTGGCGGGTTTGCTGGCGACGGCACGTCGCCCGCGAGCAGGATGCGCTCGCGCTTGACGCCCGGATTCGGCGCCGGGACCGCCGACAAGAGCGCCTGCGTGTACGGCATGATCGGTTCGCCGTAGAGGGCGGAGACCGGAGCCGTCTCCACGATGTGCCCCAGGTACATCACGGCCACGCGATCGGCGATGTGCTCCACCACCGATAAATCGTGAGCGATGAACAGGTAGGCCAGCCCGCGATCGCGCTGCAGATCCTGAAGGAGGTTCACGACCTGCGCCTGGACGCTCACGTCGAGTGCACTCACTGGCTCGTCGCAAACGATGAACCGAGGTTCCACGGAAAGGGCGCGCGCAATACCGACGCGCTGGCGTTGACCACCGGAGAACTCGTGCGGATACCGGCTGGAGTACTCCGGTCGCAGGCCCACTTCCTCGAGCAGCTGCTTCACCCGGGCATCCGCCGCGCGGCCCTCGGCCAGTCCGTGAATGGTAAGTCCCTCGCGCACGATGGCGCCGATGGACATGCGCGGATTGAGCGAGGAGAACGGGTCCTGGAAGACGATCTGCATCTGGCGCCGGAGTGCGCGCAGCGGGCCCGCGCTCAACGCGAGCACGTCCGTACCGGCGTAGTGCACGGTGCC